>CAYSJG010000248.1:0-2618 GCA_964431295.1 uncultured Sangeribacter sp.
GCACAGCTCGAAGGAGTCACCGTGGTCGAGATGGAGTACAATCTTCGGATGCTACCAGCCGAGTGACTTGGCATATACGACAGCCCCCTGAGCCATATAGCGGAGCAGGATGGGGTTGGCATAGTTGCGCGCGCCCTTGGACACCTGCAGGATGACCGGGGATTTTGTGTCGGCAGCGGCCTTGATGATGGCCTGAAGCTGCTCCATGTTGTTGAAGTTGAACGCGGGGATTGCGTATCCGCCGTGCACTGCCTTGGCAAACATCTCACGAGTGTTTACAAGGCCGAGAGATTTGTAATCTACCATGATTATATATAGGGTTTTGGTATTTATGCCTGAAATTCTTCTTTTATCTCGCAAATTTAGCGCTTTTTTCTGATTTCTCCAATTTTTCGAGCCGTGACTATATTTTGTGATTATATTTTTTGCCGTATGCTCTTAGAGGAGAGAGTAATAGAAGCTATGCGCGGATCAGAGGCGCAGGAATGTGGCTACGACGGTTCCTTCACTGTCGCATACCGAGTATTCGCCGGGAGCGATGCCATCGTTTTCCAGTTGCAGATTTCCCGCTGTCGGCGTCCCCTGCATGACTGTCACACCGCTCTTGTCGACAATGCTGTATGTGACACCGTCCGCGAGATTGGAGACGGTGATGTAACCGCGGTATTCAGGCGTCACGGCAGCCGGCGACACCTTTGGCGACGGTGTGCGGTAAGCTGTCCCCTCGCTTCCCGAAGGTATGAATTCCGCCACACCTTCGGCAGTGCCTGTCCATATAGTGCGCGTCTCGGGATTGAAGCAGACGGTATAGCAATTGTCGGAAGGCAAATCGGAGGAGTCGGCGTTATAATGTGCGAGAATGGATGTGCGGTCCTCAGAGAGGCAATAGATGCCGTCGTCAGCCGTGGATATCCATTTGCGGCCCAGCAGATCCACATCGATGCCGGTGACACGCGTGCAGGGCAGTTCGCGTGTGGCTTCTCCGGAATTTTCGATGGCCGGGCGGAGCATGCGGCCGCGTTTCGTCCCGGCAAAGAGTTCTGCGCGCGATGTCACGAGCATCCCCAGATTATACGCTATAAGTATGGCGCCGTCATACGGGTCCTCAAACATATATGATGGCCATGTGAGAGTCATAGGATTAAGATTCTCGTCATAGATATCCTCGAGATATGCTATGCGGTCGTCGGAGGTATCGGCGGGAGTGCCGTTGTGGTCATAGATTATCGCCGACTGATTCTGGTCAGGCATGATGCCTATGAGATTGGCATTGACGGGATGCGCCATGGGGAATATTTCCGTGTATGAGGAGAAACCCCTTACGGGGACATTGATGACCCCCATAGGCGAGGCGGTGTATAGAGCGTGATCTGTCGCCACGCGGTCGCACTTCGCACGGTTTTCCGCTGTCCAGTACCATAATTCGGTGACCGGGGCGTCCTCTTCCGCGGCTTTGTAGTTGCCGTGAGGCACCCACATGGTGGCGTCGTCGTCAAATTTCGGACATCCGTAGGAGGCAGCGTCCCAATATCCGGAGGGGGCGGTGTAGATGGCCACATACCAGGCATCGTTGCGTCCCGGTCCCGCATCTTTCCCCTTGCCGCCCATGTGGAGCACATCGTAGGGATTGTCGAGGTTTTGTCGGTAGAAGCCGTTGGAACCGCTGCCGCTCCATATATATCTGTCGTCGATGGGGTCGACGGCTATGCCGTTGCGGGCGCGCATGTGATTGGCGCGCGACTTGCTGTCATTGAATATGGAGAGGGAGCGCCAGTGGCCGTCGCGGTAGGCGCAGAGGCCGTCGCTCTGACAGGACAGTGTGCTGCCAAACATTCCCGAGGCGCCGTGCTGCCGCATCATGATGCCGTATGCGGGATGATAGGCCATGGCATCGGCCACAAAGCATGAGCTCGCATCGGGGGTGAGTATTTCACCCTCCATGCTGTATGTCCCGTCGGCGAGGGTCGCGCGGCGAAATCCCTGACGGGGATAAAAAAACCAGTAATGCTCCCCGTCGGCAGTGGCTGAGCGGAGATACATGGTCCTGGCCGGAGCATATTTCGCGGCCTCCACAGAGCTGAAGGGTGCGAAAGTCACTTTGGCTCTGGATATGAAGTCGGCCTGCGGATCGGCGGTGGAGAAATCAGGGTCCACACCCTTGCGGATGATGAAGGGGGTGCCGTTGCCCGGATTGTAGACACCGTCGCGGCTGCGCACTATCAGACCTTCGTTGTAAGAGTCATCCCTGTAATTGGCCGCGATGGAGTAGGAGGTATAATTGAGTTTTAGGGAGGAGGTCTGTATCATTTTCGCGCCGGCTTGAGCATCGGCACTGTCGTCCAGTGTCACCACCAGCATGGAGGTGGCGCTGCCGTCCGAGGGGGTGACGCATAGAAATGAGCGGTCAGTCAGCGGGAAGAACCGGTCGGGCGACTTGAGTGTATAATCGTCGAGAACTGCCGAGGCCACCGAGTGATCCGGGTCAATGGCAAGTGGAGTGAGCGAGTCGAGCGAGGTCGGGGTGACACCTGCGGGGATGATATAGGCGGTGGTGGCGTCAAAGGCTACAGTCCGGTCGCCTACTTAGCCGGCAAAGAGGAGAGGCGCGTATATGTCGC
>CAYSJG010000249.1:0-2609 GCA_964431295.1 uncultured Sangeribacter sp.
GGCGCCTACCCGCGAACTTGCGCAGCAGATAGATCAGCAGATGCAGGGATTTTCATATTATATGCCGATATCCTCCATGCCGATCTACGGCGGTACCGACGGTCATACCTACGAGCAGCAGCGCAAGGGGTTGAAGTTGGGCGCCGATGTGGTCATTGCCACCCCCGGCCGGCTCAAGGCCCATCTGCAGATGGGGAGCGTAGACCTGTCGCAAGTGTCATTTTTTATCCTCGACGAGGCTGACCGCATGCTCGATATGGGATTTTACGACGATATCATGGGTATTGTGTCACATCTGCCCAAGCAGAGGCAGACACTTCTCTTTTCGGCCACCATGCCGCCTAAAATCCAGCAGCTCGCCGGCAATATCCTTCACAATCCCTCCGAAATCAAGCTTTCCGTCTCCAAGCCGGCCGACAAGATTGATCAGAAAGTCTATTTATGTTATGAGCCGCAGAAGGATGCTGTGCTGCAGCATATATTCGACCAGGATCCTCCGCAGCGTGTCATAGTCTTCGCGGGAAGCAAACTCAAAGTGAAAGAGTTGGCGCGCAAGATCAAGGTAGGGAAGATGAAAGTAGGGGAGATGCATTCCGACCTCGATCAGACAAGACGTGAGGAGGTGATGCATGCTTTCAAGGCCGGGCGGATCAATGTGCTTGTGGCTACTGATATTGTGGCGCGCGGTATAGATGTGGACGATATCGAGATGGTCATCAACTATGATGTGCCGCATGAGCCGGAGGATTATGTTCATCGTGTGGGACGCACTGCGCGGGCGAATCGTGACGGAAAGGCCGCTACGCTCGTCGGCGTAAAGGATGCCCGAAGGCTAAAGGATATAGAGCGTCTTCTCGACTATGAGATACCTCGTGGCGAAGTGCCTGAAAATCTTGGAGGCTCGCGTGAAGAGTCAGTATCCGAGCGTGGCCGCGGGCATGGCAGGCAATCCGGCCGCGGCGGAAGAAGAGGCGGTAAGGGTGTAACCCGCAAGCCCGTCGCAAAGCAGCATGATGATGCAGCAAGCAGCGTGGAGAAGGGGACCGCGAAGAGCAACAGCCGTAAGAGACGCCGTCGTCGCCCCTCTGACAAACCGCATGGCGGTCAGCCGAATGGCGCCGACAATCAGCCCAAGTCCGACAATCAGCCCAAGTCCGAAAATCAGTCCAAGTCCGAAAATCACCGGCCCAAGCACCCCGGCAATCGGCAGGCGGAATAACCGAAGATTCCGTATCTTTAGACCCCATCCCACAAAAAATGTTAACGCAGGGGCGACCGCTATTTGCGCATCTCAGCCAAGTCGCATCAGTCGCATAGCCCGCTATGCTCCTTCTTTAACTTGCTGAGCTGCATCAAAAATCGGTCGCCCCTGCGTTAACATTTTTTGTGGGATGGGGTCTTAATCGCACGTTTCTGATAGTGCGTTTCTATTAACGCGTTCTATTAGTTGTGTCTTAAAATTTAAGGTAAAATTCTTTGGTCAACTCTTTGTATTCGCTTGTATATATGCCGGGAGCTGATTCGATATCGAGACGTCCCCCGGGCAGATTCGTATCCTGTGGAGATGTTTTGGCCTCACCGGCATGACCGAAGGCGAGCAGCGTTCGCTTTGGAAGCAGATCCGGACGTCCTGCTATATCAAGTCTTGCTATAGCAGTCAGAGAATGTGCCGATGCTTCGGCAATGAGTGCATCCGCTTGTGAGTAGGGAAGCACAAGACAAAGTCTGCCGCCCGTCGAAAGTAGTGATGATGCGCCGGCGACCAGTCCGGCAGGGGAGAGGGAAGCCTGATGACGCGCCACTTCGCGCGGTGTTGCAGGGTTGTATATGCCATCGCTGAAAAAAGGCGGATTGGAGACTATCAGGTCGTATCTTGCGCCTGTAGAGTCAAGCGATGCATAGTCCGTCTGTGATACAGTCAACCGAGTGCTCCATGGTGACATGCTGAAGTTGCGACGGGCCTCCTCTACAGATGCGGCGTCAATGTCTATGGCATCTATGTTGGCAGTGGAAAATCGCTGGGCGAGCATAAGTGCGATTACTCCGCAACCGGTGCCGGCATCGAGCATGCGGGGCTCTTCGGGTATATCCCGGCACGGTGTGGCCCAAGCACCTGCAAGTACGCCGTCCACCCCCACGCGCATACTGCTGTGGGTGTGTGTGACTGAAAACTGTTTGAATCTGAAAGGTCCCGGATCTCGTCGAGTACTCATATCATCACTTTCTTCTTATCTTCACTTTGTGCGCAAATATAGATAAAAATATCAGGATTTTTAGCTAAATTTGCAAAGTTTGTGCGCTGTCGGTGCCCTCCTCTCTCTACTGCAGGGACGAGCTCTTAAGAAATAAGCTTTTATTAAAAATACAGAATATTGCATTATGTCATCAGACAAGAATAATATAGATTCCGACCAGTATATCGGATTTGAGCCGGAGACCATCGTCAATGCTTTCGGTGAGGAGAATCACCGCAGGCCGCTGTTTGATACGGATATTGAAGGCGTCCCGGTGGTTGTGGTTGACGAAATTCCGCCATATCCTCAGTCAGTGGGTGCCGTAGACAGTATCCGCTACGAACATTCGTTTGACATCTCCAAGATAATAGAGCA
>CAYSJG010000250.1:0-2567 GCA_964431295.1 uncultured Sangeribacter sp.
AACCGGGCGTAAGCCAAGGGATGGCGCTTCTGGCCGAGATATTGCTCACAATGTTCTTCGTACTCGTAGTACTCGGCGCCACTGACCCGCATCGCGGAGCAGGCAAATTTGCCGGACTCGCTATCGGACTTGCTCTCGGACTGGTCAATATCGTCGGGATACCTGTCGACAACTGTTCGGTCAATCCCGCGCGCAGCTTCGGACCGGCACTCTTCTCGCCACACGCCTGGGGTGACTTCTGGATCATGGTGGTAGGTCCGCTCGCCGGAGCGCTCCTCGCCGTCTTTATCTGGCTGATGCTTTTCTCCAAGAAATCACCGGAAATGACAGGAGAGATCTGACTGACTCCTTCGCAGAATCCAAAGCAGCCGCATAATGCTATATATGGCATTATGCGGCTGACATATCTTAGGACCTATCCTTAAGACCCTGCTCATTAAAGCTACATGGTCTTATACGTCCTTACAGGACGATTGTCCATGTTATATCATGAGATAATCAGAACGGCAGATCATCCGTAGGATCTCCGCTACCCTTGAAAGCGGCTTCCCCCGAAGCTGGGGCAGCGGCACTGAAAGGATCCTGAGCGGCAGAAGCACCTCCGAAGGGATCGGATGCCGGAGTGTCATATCCTCCACCGGACGACGCGCCCTCCTCCACTGCGCGATACACACGCAGATCCGTATACCAGCGACCGTTGAACTCGCGGCTCTCGGCGTCCACCGACACGGTATATATCTTGCCTGACTCCATGTGCACATTCTCCACAGCACGATTGAAGGCATCCACCTTTACCTTTTTGGGATACTGCTGATCCACTGTCTCAAGAATCCAGCTCTGCTTCTGCCACGGATTGTTGGTTGATTTGCTCGTACCTGACTCCAGAGGCAATATGTTGATTACTCTTCCTTTAAATTCCATGATTTAAGATGTTATATATATTTTCGATTGTTGACTTGCCATACAGGAGCATCATGCGACACTGCCCGATTACATCGCCACATCACTTACACATTTTATCATGACGCGACAATATGCGAAGTTACCAATTTTTTCGTAATTTTGCACCTTGTCAGACCATCTTTTTTAATCTGACGACGATTCAATTATGATTATAGACACATATTTCCCCGACCTCACGGACAAGCAACGTTGCCAATTTCAGCAGATGTTGCAGCTATATCCCGAATGGAACGAAAAAATCAACGTAATCTCACGCAAGGATATAGGCAATCTCGAAGTCCAGCATATACTGCATTCACTCGCTATTGCCAAGTTTATACAATTCGCTCCGGGCACTCGTATACTTGACATCGGCACCGGCGGAGGATTCCCGGGAATACCGCTCGCCGTCCTCTTCCCGCAAGTCAAATTACACCTTGTCGACAGAGTGGGCAAGAAACTGAAGGTCGCGGCTGACATCGCCGATAAAATCGGACTCACCAACGTCACTTTCCAGCATGGCGACATCGGAGAATGCCATCAGAAGTTTGACTTCGTTGTCTCACGCGCCGTAATGCCCCAACCGGACCTCCTTAAGCTCGTAAGAAAAAACATCGCTCCGGGACCGGGCATCAATGCTCTGCCCAACGGACTCATCACTCTCAAGGGAGGTGACCTTCACGCTGAACTTATGCCCATCGCCAATCGTTCTGAAATTATGGAGATCGCTTCGGTGATTGACATGCCATTCTTTGAAACTAAAAAAATTGTGTATACCATCCCATGAAAATATCCCGATTTCAGTTCTCCCTCTTCGGCATCAACACTTACCTCCTGTCTGACCCGGATACACATGACTGCGCGGTCATCGACCCGGGCATGATAGACTCCGAAGAGGAACAGGCCATCGCTGACTTCATCGACTCCAACGGCCTACATCTCACGCATATCATCAACACTCATCTCCACATCGACCACGCGGCCGGAATCTACTTCCTGCAACGGAAATACGGAGCGCCTCTCTTCGCACACCCCGCTGATATGCCGCTCGGAGAGAGAATAGACCTACAGGCTAAAAATTTCGGCATCCGCGAGAAGGTCAACAATGTCACGGACTCCACTCCCCTCCACGATGGAGACGTCATACACATCGGCAAGGGAGAGCTGCGGGTAATACATATACCGGGACACTCACCGGGACACATCGCACTCTACGACAAAGTGGATGGATTCCTTATCGGAGGAGACATTCTGTTCGCCGGCTCAATCGGACGCACCGACCTCCCGGGAGGCTCGCATTCGCAACTCATACATGGCATCCGCACCAGACTGCTCACTCTTCCGCCGGAAACCATCGTATATCCAGGACACGGACCGGCCACCACCATAGGCCACGAAGCAAAAACCAACCCGTATCTTCAGTTTTAGACCCCGTTCCTCAGACTTTGGAGCCTGCCAGTTTACGCTTAATAACAGGATACCGGACTGCAAGCCGGCCGCAGGCACATTCAAGCACAAAAAAAATCCGGAGCATCTCTGACGCTCCGGATTTTTTATTAGTGTATCCTTTATTACTTGACTACTACTTTGGAAGTCTTGCCACCCTGTACCTTTACGAAGATACC
>CAYSJG010000251.1:0-2558 GCA_964431295.1 uncultured Sangeribacter sp.
ATGTCGGAGATAGACGCGAAGAATCCCATGAAGCCGTCTTTTTCCTGAATGATGTCAAGTCAATCATTAATGTCATCAAGAAGTCGAGCTTGGAACCGGATGAAGTCAATATTCTGTGTGCTCCTAGGAAAGAAAATCACGACCGAATTAATTCCCTCAACAAAGGGCGTGATGAAAACCAACCAAAATTTACCAGAGGTGTGATCCCGGGCAGAGGTGAGAAGCATAAGATGTTTACTTTTTGTACTTCGACTGTCTATATCGGTGCCGATTTTAATTCGGAGTCAGCTTACTCATATATCTTCTCCAATCCCAACGTAGAATCCCTGACTATTGATGTGTGTACGGACATTCAACAGATAGTAGGAAGGCAGCGACTTGATGAAAACCCATTCCGTCTCAAAGCTGACCTCTATTATTATTTGAAGAAGCCACTTGTATCAGAGCAGGAAATGAACGCGACCATTGAGAATAAGCGAACTGAGACTAAGAAGCATATAGAGAACTTTGAGAATGCCATACACAAGGACAGTCAGCTTAAAACTATTGAAGCTCTGATCAACAAGGGACATGGCGACCAATATTGCTGCATCTCTGTAGACGAGAACGGCGACAAGACCATTGTGGAAAATAACCTTATCGCAATCGCTGAAAAACGAGCATGGGATATAGCCAATACTGTCTATAAGGGCGATTTGTCATTGATAAAGGCATTGAAGAACTCAGTCAATATCATCAGGGATGTTGACGATGAAGATCCCGACGTTAAGAAGCTCTTCATGGAATGGAGCAAGGACGGACAATTCAAGAGGCGTATGATAATGTACTGCGAGCTAAGCGAGAATGCCCCGGATTTGTTAAATAAGTGCGTGTTCATTCCAACGTATTTCCATGAATATTATAATGTTTTCGGAAGAAAAGGTCTGGAGGAATTGCAATGGAGACAGGATTATATCAAAGAAGCTATGGCACCAACCCCGGAAGACAATATGCCCCATCAACAGATTGTGGAACTTCTCAGGGTTAAATTCCAAAAGGGTAAGGAATATCCCAAGGAGGACATCAAACAAGCCTTGATAGAGATATATCATTCACTAGGAGTGAAAGGGAAACCGAGTGCTACGGACATTCAGCGATATTTCGTTATCAAAGAATCTTCGAAGAGAATTAACAAGAAAAAGGTGGCTACCATCGAAATCATTTCTCACTGGCAGACAAAACTCAGCGTTTTCCGTGGGATTGCAAGCGTTAAGAAACCGCTGTATTGCTCCGATGTTGATGCTGTGCTTGAAACGATACAAATTGGTAATAGCTTTCATATCAAAACCAGAGTCAAAGAATTACGGGCCATAACAGATAAAGAGGAATTTGATAAAATCAAAAGAAGTCTCCCTGTTATTACTTGGAACGGTGCATTTGACTATCGTGATGCTTCAGGTTGTACGTTGTATTCCTCATTCACAGCATTGGACTTTGACCATGTTGAAGACCTGAAGAAATGCGGTGAATGGTTGCAGACATTTCCGTGTGTGTATGCTTATTTCAAATCTCCTAGTGGAAAGGGAATCAAGGCTATAATCCTACATGACAATCGCAACAAGGAGAATCATTCTGACCTATACGCCCAGTTGCTTAATATGTTCAATGGTTATGGATGTGATTCCTCAACTTCTGATCTTGCCCGTGGCAATTACCTTTCTTACGATCCGGACGTATGGAAAAATCCCGCAGTTCAGCCATTCCACTATGAGCCATCTGAAACAGAGGAAAAGCTATCGGTACCTTCTCAAACTGTAGTAATGGACAAAAACGGAGAGCCTGTGTTGAGTCAGGATGATGATTATACTAGTTTTTTCCTCTATCGTTTAAGCCGGGAATTATTGTCGGATGAGTCGATAATCAATATGCTCAGGAAAAAGTGGACTAAGCAATCCATAGTCAGAGGTCGTAATAACACCGCGCTGACTTACGCAGGTATTCTATGTAAAGCTGGAGTGGAGCAATCAAAGGCCACAGGTTTCATTCATGAGCTTATTCCGGACCTGCCTAATGGAGAACTAACGCGGGCTGTCAGATATGCCTATGACCATAATATCTTTGGTTCCAACAGGCGCACCTATCTGAAGCGTAAACGCCGCTGACACCCTGTGAAGTAGGGGTAATCAGCCAGCGACACATATAAAAAATGGCACAAGCCGAAAAGCCGGTGCATGAATTTGGCCGGAAAGTGTTATCTTTGCAGAATGAAAACTTCAAATGCAATATGGTTATGCCTGCCCCAGGGGCTGGAAGAGCTCTTTGAGATGGTGCGTTTCGAACGCACAGACGCAAGTTATGATGTCTGGCTTGATGAGAAGAAGAGGCTATCGGATGAGGACTTCCGCAATCCCAATATCGTTGCCCGCGGCTATACGGATTACTTTACTGTCCAGGATTATCCTATGCGTGGCAGACCGGTGTATCTTCACATGCGAAAGAATAAATGGTGGGACAAAGAGACAAACGAGATATTCAGCTATGCTCTCGAACTTCCCAACGAGGAGGGCACACGACTCAGC
>CAYSJG010000252.1:0-2531 GCA_964431295.1 uncultured Sangeribacter sp.
AGCGATATACACTCCTTTTGCAGCCGCTGCTGCTCTTGGCAAGCTGCACCGCCGAGACTCCGATGTTTAGCCTCGGCATAGATGACACGTACTATGTGGAGCGGATGCGGAAGCTCCCGCTGTCGCCGGCCTTCACCGGCGAGAAGTACGCCTGGACCCTCATGCGTCCCGATGGCCGTGACTCCCTCCTCTCCACCGACCGCGACTACATCTTCCTTGCCTCAACGGAGGGCTCCTATGATATACGGTTCGATGTAATCGACTCCGTAACTCCTTACTCGTTTGATTTCCGTGTCAATGTGCTCCACGAGGAGGTGGAGTATTCACCATATATCGCCAAGGTGCACGAGTATTGTCCCGCTCCGGGGCAGTTTGTCAACGAAATGCCGAAGTATGACCCGGGCAATTCCTACGCCGATATCCTCAAGAAGACCGAAGAGTGTATCTCCGGCACCAATGATGTGATGATAACTCTCGGAGGTTACGGCGGGTATGTTACATTCTCCTTCGACCACACGGTAATAAACGAGCCCGGCAAGCGTGATTTCCGCATCTGGGGCAACTGCTTCTACGAGCTCACCGACCCCGATGCCAAAGGGGGCTCAGCCGAGCCGGGTATCGTCATGGTGAGCTACGACGCCAACTGCAACGGCCTCCCCGACGACCCATGGTATGAGCTGGCAGGCAGCGAATACCGCAAGCCGCAGACTCTCCACAACTATACCCTGCGTTACCGCCGCCCCGACGACAGCCGCGAGCCTGTCCCCGATGAGTCCGGCTTTCTCTCAGATATGGAGTATATCCCCTGGAGCGATTCGGATGGCATCGAAGGGTTCCTGCCCAAAAACACCTTCCATATGCAGAGCTACTGGCCGCAATGGACCGATGCCGAGACCCTCTCTTTCACCGGTACCCTCCTCGCACCCAATGCCAAGGACCTTAGCGGCGATGGCAGCTACTATGTGCTCTACAGCTATGACTGGGGCTACGCCGACAACCACCCCAATGAGTTTGCCGACCTCAATTCCTTCGACATAGGCTGGGCCGTAGACGGCGAAGGTCGACCGGTGCACCTCCCCGGTGTGGATTTCGTGAGAGTCTACACCGGCCTCAACCAGTATTGCGGCTGGCTCGGCGAGACGTCCACGGAGATTTCCCGCGCACAGGACCTCCATATCCCCGCCGACCCCTATTACCCCTCAGATCCGATAACCAACAACAAACCATAGACTTATATGAAACGACTTTTACTGATTGCAGGATTGGCCACTGTCTCGTTGCTCGGAGCATACGCCAAACCTGTGGAGTTTGACAAAATCAGGCACTGGGCCGGCTCCGGCGAGAAGTCTGCCGCCCTCCTCATCCAGTTTAACGACGGCAAGCAGGACGTAGCCTATGTGTGGGGCTACCGCTGGGACGGCACCGCCTCCGGCGAGGATATGATGCGTGCGGTCTGCGCTTCGAGCAAGTCGCTCGCCGCCTTGGTGCAGTACACCGGTTCGATGGGTTCCACCCTCAACGGAGTGGGCCTCTCCAAAGACCGCAGCTTCCTGGCTGACCTTAAATACGATTTCGACCGTGCAGCCGTCGGCGGTGAGGTGAATTTCGACTATTTCACCCCCAACACCTCTATGGGGCAGACCGACGCCCCCGGTGACAAGACACCGGAGCTTGTGCAGGCCGCCATCGACGCCGCCAAGGAGAAGGGCATCATCGAGCATCCCCTCAACGCTCGCCGCTACGGCTATCCCGCCTACGATTACGATTATTGGCATCTCTCCGACGAGAGCTGCAACGCCCCAGCCCTCCACTGGCAGTCAGGCTGGTATGAGGGCTATTGGAGCTATTGGGTCGGCTCCGAAGGGGAGGAGCTCTCTTATTCCGGCTTCGGCATGTCGTCGGCGCAGTTGGCCGACCGCAGTGTGAATATGTGGAACTATTCCCCCGATATGGCCGACTTCGGCTCGGCGCCGGATCCTTCTGAGAACCTCGATTACGACCTTGCCGGTTTCGATGAGGAGATGCGTGAGGTGCCCGCACCGGAATATCCCGTTGACTTCGATAACATCGCGCAATGGATAGGCTCCGGCGAAAAATACGCTGCCTTCGTGCTGAAATATAACGATGGCATACAGCCCGACAATTTCGTGATTGGCTACCGCTGGAGCGGTGGTTGGGATGACCGTGTCGGCGAGGCCCTGAAGGTAGTGACCGCCAACGAAATCTTCACCAGCCGTGCCGACCGCGCCGAGGGAGGCGAGTGGAACGCCTACGGCATCTACCCCAACGAGCCCGACCCCTTCAAGCTCAATGACCGCCTCTTCGTATCCCCGCGCTCAGTGATAGTATATACTTGTACCTGCCGAGGCCAGGCTCCCGATTATCAGCTCGAAAACCTGACCTATGAGTACGATAAGACCACCGGAGCAGACCCCCTTCACCGTGATGAGGCGGAAGCCGAATATTACGACCTGTCAGGCAGAAGGATAAGCACTATAGAAGTCCCCGGCATATACATAGAGAAGAAAACC
>CAYSJG010000253.1:0-2525 GCA_964431295.1 uncultured Sangeribacter sp.
GAAACAGGTGAGAGAGTTTGATGATGCTCCAATCATTCCTATTCCACCTCCATTTGTATTTGTGAGTATTGAGTGAGCCCAAGTTTCGCCGCCGTTTAATCCAGTTTGGCACGCTATATTGAAGATAAATGGTAGTTTGTCAGAATTTTGAACATTAGCAAAATTTGAAACTCCATGGCAGGTATCAGCCCAAGAGTAATTATTCGCATGTCCTCTATATAATACATACCATGCTCCATTAATCAAGCTGCCATCTAAGTTGTCATTAAACCATATATCGTTTGTATTATAGTTTCTTAAGTCAGAAGGTAGCGGTTGTCCGTAACTAAACCATTTGCTCCAATGTGTTGGTTCTGACCATCCTGGATAGTAGTACAGACGTTCGCCATAAATTCCTTTTGTTTTAAGATATTCATATATTTCATTTACAGTTTCGCAATGTCTGAAATCCTCATATCCATCACTCCCATCAGAATCTGTTACCTCCTCCATATTCTCGTTTAATGAGTCTTGAAATACAGCAATATTAATTCCTGTGGTGTAGAAGTGACTGCTTAATGGCGGAGCTGATTCATACTTAATGATTTTATCAACAACAGTCATTGCTTCACTTTCAGATTGAACAGGAATTCTACCATAATTAAATTCAGGGATATTATCATCTCCGGATAATGTGAAATAAGGAAGATCTGAGTGCAGTTGAATCTCCTCTCCGTTTAGAGATGTTGAAATAATATTTGAAGGGATATCATTGATACTTCCCAAGAGTAAGCAGTATTTTTTTGACAGAGGCTTGTTGTAAATCAGGTTTATGATATTTTGTATCTGTGTGGTGGTCCATGATGTCCTGCTTCGTACTGTAACTTTAAATCCTTGGATTCTTTTCCAATTGGCAAGTTTGTTGGCAGCCGAGAGGTAATCAGCTTTAGTTATAATCAAATAATCTGGCACGATTTGCTCTACTGCATTGTTGACTGATTTTTTTAATGTAGACACATCTGAAGTGACATTATCTCTTTTTTCATTTTTGATTAGGGGGTATATTCCAGCTTTGAGCAAATCTTCATCATACAGATCGGAGATATTGTCTACTCCGGATATAAATGAATGGTCTGTTACTTTTGCTGTATATGTGACCTTAAATTGTAGATTCGTATATATTCGCGCTGTTTTATCCAGATAGTTGTATTGTACAGGAGAGATGATAACAGGTATTAGTTGAAATATGCCCTTCTTTTTAATTGTGCCTATTTCAATCATTGATTTTGGGTAAAAACCATTATACGGCGTTATCTCAGTGTGATTGAATGAATTTGTAGATTCCTTTGTAGGCTCGATGGCGCCCGTCAAAGGTATGTGATAGTCATAATATTGAGCATCAATTAGTGAAAGATTTATGTCAAATCCTTCCGGAATTTGAAACAGCTCACTTCTTTGAGGAATTGATGGTTTATTGGTTGCCATTCCGTTCTGAAATCCATAAATAGAAAGAAGCAAATCTTCAGTTGACGCTCTTTGTATTACATTGATATCTGTGTTTGTGAATTTTATACAGATGCCATCATCTGTATAATCGATAATCGTTGTTGTTTGGTTCATTTCTTTTTGATAGACACCTGTTTGAACATTGATAATGTCCGCTGTTGCCTGAAGTACGAATCCTAGTGTGAATAGTAGAAGTATTTGTTTCATAAATCATCGGTATTAGTATCTAAATGCAAACATATATATATAATCGCATATATGCAAACATTTTTTTTGAAAAATGTTGAAATTAGGCGGTGGAGGTGATATTGTGCGACATCTATGGCTTGAGTGTGTCTTTGTCGGGGAGGAGGATGTCTTTTATCAGGGTTGTGTCCGCGTCTTTCCAGGCCCGGTCGTTCCAGCTGTTGACTTGATTTACAATTTCGGGATAGAGTGTGTCGAAACGGGGTATGAAATTACTGTCGCCATAAAGGTCCATGCGGCGGAAGAGCTCTCCGGCGGTCAATGTGGATGCTTCCACGGCCGGGGTGTATCCGATCTCCTCTTTGGGCAGCATCACGTAGTATATTATACCAGTCTCATGGAGCGTGAAGAGTATATCTCCGGCTATGCGTATGGGTATGTCATACAGAGTGGAGATCTGATTGCGTGTCATTGGCGTGCCGTGACTGAGGAAGTTGCGGAATATTGCAGCAGTGACCACGAGTGTGAGTTTGCGATGATAGTCTTGCGAGATTTTGCTGATATCTCCGAGGAAATTGAATGCGAATATATTTTGCATGGAGTATGTGAGGACGCATCCGAAGAGTAGTATGAGCCATGATAGCTGGAGCCAGATCAGCAGTAACGGCAGGAATGCGAATGATCCGTAGATGGCATTGTATTTTGATACGTATATCTGTCCGTTGACAAAGAGAAGCTGAAGAATCTGAAAGGCGATGGCGCATATGGCTCCGGCAATGGCAGCGTATTTGAATGCTACCTTGGTGTTAGGTATGAGGAAATATGAAAGTGTGAAGGCTAACCAGGCGAAGATG
>CAYSJG010000254.1:0-2516 GCA_964431295.1 uncultured Sangeribacter sp.
ATGGAGAAGGCGGTTATCGAGTCGGTCTTATCATAGGGGATTACTATTATCAACCTGGAGGTAATCTTTCTCATCGTCGCCCGGTACAATGGCTTGATAAACTTATAGAAAGAAAGGATATGTCCCAGAAACTACGAAATTCAACAGGCTCGATTGGAACTTGCTGCAATATCACCAAATATTCGGCTGAGATTGAGTCTTTGATAAGCAGTCATGTGGATCCCTCTATGTCGTTGCAACCCAAACCATCTCCTGTTAGCGATAATTACAAGGAGCGTGACCTACATAGATTACTCTCAAACTACCTTGCCGCTCAGAAAAATATTCTTTCAAAGACGATTTTTCATGAGACCTCAAAGAAATCAGACCAGAACCAAAAGTGGATTCATCCGGATATGGTTGGAGTCAGCTTTAGCGAGTTTCAAGACAAGGCAACCGTAACATTGATGAAGGCAGCGGATATAAAGCAGTATGTAGATTTGTACTCCTTTGAACTGAAATGTTCCATTCAGAATGACCACGAATTGAAAGAATATTTCTTTCAAGCGCTATCCAACAGCAGCTGGGCAAATTTCGGTTATTTGGTCGCATTTGAGATAAAAGATGACTTGATGGAGGAAATGGAACGACTTAATCGTGCTTTCGGAATTGGTATTATCCGTTTATCACCATATGAAACGGACACTAAGATTTGTCTAGTCCTGAAATAGCTTGACTTCGGGATTAAGCTTTTTTAAGGACAATGAGTGAAGAAAACAAAAAATCATGGGACGATGGCGAATTGAGAGCCATCAGACTCTGGTACGACAGCGGCAAAGGGTTCGACCAGATAGACAAAGAGACTAATCTGCCCTCCGGGACGTTATATAGATTAGTCAACTCAATTCAGGATTATAAGGGTACAAGAGGGAGCATCAAGAGATGGCTCAACAAGATGTGTCCCCCAAATCCGGTATCACAGGCCGTGACAGCCGTCATCCAGCCACCTAAAAAGAAAAGAATGCAAAAGAAAACCTCTCTCCACAACAGTGTAAAGGACAACGATAGAATCGAGCGTCAGCTGGCTCGGGAACTTGAAGAAGCCCGGAAGAAGATCGAGCGTCTTGAGGCACAGCAAAGAAAAGACAACCTTCGCCGCGAGTTCCTCGAAGGTCAGCTTGAAGAATACCGTAAGCTTGTAAAACCGGCACAGTCAAAAAAATCCAATACCAAGTAGCTGCGCGCCTGCGCATGTCACATGACCTGAGTGTCATGGAGGCATGTGAGCTGCTTGGAGTGACGAAACAGGCGTGGTATGACTATCACAAGCAATCGTTCAAAGACGCGATAAGCGAAGACCTGGTGTTGGAGTGCATCCGCGCTATAAGAGGAGATGTGCCCGGCATGGGAGGCCGAAAGCTGAAAGACAGGCTGAAAAAAGAGTTCGGGATCGAGATAGGACGTGACAAACTTTTCGAATTGCTTCAACGTAACTCTCTGCTTATAAAGCCACGTAAGCATAGAACCCGGACAACCTTCTCCGACCATGGACTGCAGATATATCCCGACCTTCGGAAGGAATTTGAGCCCGATGGAATCAATCAGCTATGGGTGAGCGACATAACCTATATATGGGTAGAGGACAGATTCTATTATCTTTTCCTAATCACAGACGCCTATTCAAAGAAAATCGTAGGCTGGGAACTGGCCAACAATATGCGCCATGAAAATGCAATCACGGCATTGAAGATGGCTCTCAAACAATGCAGGAAACGGGAGAAACCCATGCATCACTCAGACAAAGGGTTGCAATATTGTGCACGTCCCTATGTGGAGATGCTGAAACGCAGGCATATGCCCATAAGCATGACCGAGGGATATGACCCGCGCAACAACGGCATCGCGGAACGCGTGAACGGCATACTGAAAGAGGAATTCCTCAAGTATATGGAGGTGACCAAAGACAATATCCGACAGGTATTGGAAAACATCATCAATGCCTATCACACCCGTCGTCCGCATCTGAGTCTGGGAATGCTAACGCCTGACGAAGTGCACCGCGGAATGGTGCCTGGAGCAAAACTTTGGAAAAAATATTATCTTGAGACTGCATGATTCAAGAAAAATCAGTACATTTGCGTACCCCAACCCTGATGGAACCGACGGTGACCGCACCGCAAGTTCTATCAGCATTCGACAGGGACATCGAGTCCCTGCCGAATGCACCCCAACCCCTCCGGAAACCTCGGATGAGAACCTGCATGTTCTCTTATCCGATAAGGATAATTAACATTTATAACCTCCCGTAGTAGTCAAGTTTTTTCAGGACGGGACAATTCTTTTTCCTGCAAGAAAGAATGAGGTCGATTACTTTACTATTGATAAGCTATGTCGTATCAATCTGGATTTCAAACGATTTATGGAGCGAACCGCTCGTGTGCTAAATGCACAGTCAGAAATGCTGGAAGACGTAAAAGGAGGTCTTATCCAGTTCTGTGATAAAGGTTTCTCTTCGGACGAAGAACTCTTGCAGTATT
>CAYSJG010000255.1:0-2502 GCA_964431295.1 uncultured Sangeribacter sp.
ACCGCTCAGAGCGGGACCTACGGTATCATAACCATAGTCACACACCGAGATCGGACGGCGCAGAAATTTGCCCGGAATAGAGATATTGACAAACTGGCCCGGAGCCGTAAATTGCGATATATCGCCTGTCAGGCGCATCACATGCGTCTTATGAGACAACGCGTTGTTGTAACACACTCTGAAAGTCTTGCGAATATTCTCACGTATCCCGTCAGAGCCACACCCACACGCGTTATTTTTATTATCTATACCTTCCACGATAAGATTTCGTTTGCTATATTTTCTCCACTCTTCACTCTACGCTAAATCATCGGCAGACAGTCCTGACGACACCTCCGCAAAGCTCAAGGCCGGCAAAAGGAGTCGCCCTCCCCTTCCCCTTAAACTTGGAGGAATCCACGACTGCGCGGGATTTGAGATCCACCAGCGTAAGCATCGCAGGGTCGCCGACAGCTATCCTGTCGCCGGCAAATTCCTGACATCGGAGTATGCGGCGCGCACGCAGCGACATGGCGTCCACAAGCCGTGAGAAAGGCATCCCCTCGCGCAGACACATCTCCGTATATACTGCGGCAAAGGAGGTCTCAAGCCCTACCACACCCATGGCGCTCCCTTTAAGTCCGCGCGATTTCTCATCCGCTGTGTGGGGAGCATGGTCGGTGGCTATGACATCCACAGTCCCGTCGAAGACCCCTTCACGGAGGGCCTCCATGTCACGGAGACCGCGCAGCGGCGGATTCATCTTGAAGCGGCCGTCCTCCTGCAGATCCCCGTCGCAAAACCACAGATAATGAGGCCCCGTCTCGCAAGTGACTGGCAGGTGCGACAATTTAGCCTGACGCACCAGCTCCACACCCTCGGCAGTCGAGACATGACATATATGCAGACGCGCTCCCGTACGGGCCGCAAGGTTGATGTCGCGCTCTATCTCACGCCATTCACTCTCGCTGCAGATACCCTTATGGCCATGCGCCGCAGCATATTCACCTTTATGGATATATCCCCCCTCCAGGAGGGCATTTACCTCGCAATGCGCCGCCACAATCTTGCCGGTAGGGGCTATCCTGCGCATCGCCTCCTCCATGACCTCCGACGACTGCACACCGCTGCCGTCATCCGAAAAACCGGCCACCAAAGGGGCAAGCGCCTCATAATCCGGATATTCACACCCTTTTCTTCCGAGAGTAATCGTAGCGTAAGGCAACACTTTTATAGAGCTGTGCACTTCACGCACAAGCGACAATTGCTCCTCCAGATGCTCGAGCGTATCGGGTGCGGGATTGAGATTGGGCATCGGACAGACAAACGTAAAACCACCGGCATCGGCTGCCTCTATCCCGCCGCGCATCGTCTCCTTGGCACTGAAACCGGGTTCACGGAAATGCACATGCATATCCACAAGTCCGGGAAGAAGGGTCAGCCCCTCCCCCTCTATGACATCATCCGCTCCCGAGAGAGAGAGATGCTCCGCCACATCGGCCACCTTCCCCTCCTCCAACGCCACATCCAGACGGCGCAACGCGCCTCCGGCATAGACATCCGCGTTTTTTATCAGGGTCCTCATATTGTCCGCTTTATAAAAAAAGGCATGCCGACAACGACACACCTCACTATATTTGTCTAATAATCAAGCCATACACACAAACTCGGCCGACATTCTTGCCGGAGGTCAAAGACTCCGGAAAAATATCTCGCTGCATATAATGCCTCAGATGCCGATTCATGCCGCAAAGTTACCACTTTTTCATCAAATACACAATACCATCCGCCATCATCGACGCAAATACCCAGAACTCAAAAAAAATCTGCAAAAAAAGCAGTCAAAAGAGGTCCGGCCTCCGCCGGTAATTTTTCAAAAACTGTTAGAAACTGTTTAAATTTATTACGAAAAAATTAGTAAATTTGTCTTTTGTGACGGCCGAATCTGAAGATGACCGCTTGACATAAAAGATATACGACGAGAGCCGAAACCTTTGAGCACACCCAAATAGTCGTACAGGTATAGTCGTACAGGAATTGGTCGGCCTTCAGATGCTACTTGGGTGTTCTCATTTTGTTTATATACTCGTCGGTTGAATTATATCTATCTTTCTGCAATATGAAGATAATCAAAATTGACAATATCGAGGAGAAGCCGGTCCGAATATATGGTTCTCTGCCGGACCGGGTGCTCCGCGCTGCAGACGCCAACGGTATCTTTATCGCTGAGAGTCCGAAAGTGATCCGCGTAGCCCTCGAGCATGGTTATCGTCCTCTCTCCATGCTGTGCGAGGAGAAGCATATCCACGGCGATGCGGCACCTCTGCTGCCCCTCTGTCCGGAGGATATGCCGGTGTATACGGGTGAGCGCGCCACGTTGAGCTCTACACCGAGACCCGAGCAAAGCGGCCGCCACCTCGGTGCGTGTAAATCGGTGATAATGGTAATTTTTCTCAATATATTAACATTCTTGATCATTTTTTTTGTAAAAAAATTGCTATATCAAAAAATAAATATTAATAT
>CAYSJG010000256.1:0-1399 GCA_964431295.1 uncultured Sangeribacter sp.
GTCGGATAACATCCGAATGCCCTATGGAAAGCATGGGACAGACCGCTCGCCTCCTCGAAACCGCACATTAAGGCGATTTTGCCGAGTGGCTTGTCGGGAAGTTCCAACAGCAGCCTGGCACACCGGTTCATCTGAATGTCCGAGATGACCGCCTTGGGTGTTACCCCTGTCAGCTCTCTCACGCGCCTGTAGAAGGTCCGCTCGCTCGTATGAAGGGAGGCGGCAATCTTCGGGATGCTGTATTCGCCGCCGGTAATAGCGTCTCCACGGCTGCCTGCACGTCTTCTAAGGTAAAATGTTTTGCCATTTTATCTAATTTTATAAAAACCAAATATAGTCGCTTATTAAAAAGTCCAAATATAGTCGCATGCGCCCCTTCGGGATGTGTAAATATCAGACAAAAACATGACGGAATCAGACAAAGACATTAAGAAATCGGACAAAAAAAGAATCCCTTCGGCCTAAGACCGAAGGGATTTGAAAGTTAATATATTTCGACTGCTATTTATTCTGCTCCCTATAGGCGGTCGGCGAACATCCATAGACCCTTTTGAACGCATGGGAAAAACAGCTTGCCTCCTCAAAACCGCAGAGATAGGCAATCTCTCCGATGGATTTGGTCGGATTCTCGAGCAGCAGCTTGGCGCACCGTTCCATCTGGATGGCGGAAATGAACATCTTGGGCGATTGCTGGGTTACCTCTTTAAGGCGCCGGCTGAACGTCCTTTCGGTCATGTTCATCATCGATGCTATTTTGGCCACACCATAGTCTTTGTTGGTGAGGGCAGCATCTACGACAACAAACAATTTAGTTAGGAATTCCTGGCCATCGTCAGTCTTATCCGCCAAGGTTTCGGGTATCTCAATGCCCTCCTTCGGAGTTTCGGCCATATTCTTCTCAGCCTCATTGCATTTCGCCTGTAGTTCCTCTACCTTCTTGATAAGCTGAAGCATCTGAGACCGATGCCGGCGATACCGTGCTCGAATGATTACGGCGGCAATAATTGCTATGACAATAAATAGTCCGATTGCCATAATGAGATCTCGGCTTCTGGCGGTCTTGGTCCGTTGGATCTCCTCCTGCAGTCTGTCTTTACCAAACTCGGCATTGTATCTGGCAAGAGCATCGGCCGAAGCCTGATGGTAAAGTGAGTCTTTCAATGTGTTGAATCGGTCAAGGGCAATCTTGGCTGAATCGGGATTGATTGACCAATAGCTTTCATAGATGCCCTTATGGGAATACACATTATTATATAGGTCGCCCATCTTCGAGAATATCTCTGAAGCTTCGGTGAAACTTTGGACGGCTTCCCTATTGCGTTTCTGCTCCAGATAAACGAATCCGAGCTGATTCAGATCAATGCCAACCGAATGCAGATTGCCAACCTCTTTAAGAAGC
>CAYSJG010000256.1:1409-2500 GCA_964431295.1 uncultured Sangeribacter sp.
GAAAGGCGCATCGCCATCTTGGGTTTCCGGCCATTTATAGAATCCAGTTCAAAAGCATTACGCGCAAAGGAAAGCGACTTGTTGTCGTCGCCGAGTTTATGATATACCTCCGATGCCATGCCGAGCAGAATGGCCTTTCGTCCAGAATTATGGGCCTGGTCAGCATATTCCAGTCCTTGAAGAATGAACTTTTCAGCTTCCTGGGCTTGGTCGGCGGCCATATAAGTGCCGGCAAGTGTATTAAGGCTTGATGAAATCCTATCAGGATCTCCAAGCTTCATATCGATGTCGACGCATTGTTTGGCATAAGAGGCAGCAGTCGGGAAATCTCCAAGACGGACATGTATTATGCCAAGCAGATTCAGGCAATCAGCCTTCTCCATATTTGGATACCTGAAAAGTGGCAATGCCTTCAAAGCATAATCCTTTGCTTTTTGATATTCCTGTTGTTCATTATACCATTCGGCTGCCCAATACCATACTTGTTGTCGTAGAGTATCGGATGGTGTGTTATTCGTAAAAACTATTTTTGAATCTGTAAATCCTTCTTTATCCAAATAACTGAAAAGGTTATTGGCATCTCGAACCTTTCCTCTAGAACGATTGAATTCTTCTACGATTCTATCAAATTCAGTATTTTGAGCAAGTCCCTCTGCTGATATAAATACCGATAATATAGTAACTATCGCAATGATAACTATATATTTAGGAATGGACTTTAGCCCATTCCTAAATTCCATTTTCATTCTGAAAGGGTTATTACTCATATTTCAATTCTCAGAGAGATTTACATGCTAGAATTTACAAAGTTAATCATTTATTTTCAATCGCCCAAATAAAAATAGCGCTAACGTTTTGTTTGTTTTGTTATTATATTTTGATATACAGATACTTACAATACGTCTGGCATGTGTGTTTAATAAATAATGCTTATATACCAAACAAAGACATAGCAGAGTGGAATTTTCCACACAGCTATGCCTTTGTTTAATCTCGTTATATTACGGGGGAGATTCCTCGGTTTATTCGGCAGTAATATTTATTAAAGTTTCGCAAGTATGTAATTTCAGAGATACGGGCATAAAAAAACG
>CAYSJG010000257.1:0-2475 GCA_964431295.1 uncultured Sangeribacter sp.
CGGGATGGTCGGCGAAGGGAAGGCGGCGCGCCTCCGTCTGAGTTGCTCTTATCTGTTGGGCGATGATGGGATCGTCCATCCAGTAGACAAACCAGTCATCCTTTGTCTGATTGCGCAGTATGCGGAATTTTGCGGCGGCATAATTCTCCATCTTGTGGTCGTAGCGGTCAAGATGGTCGGGAGTGATATTGAGTACCACGGCGATGTCCGCCTTGAATTTATACATATTCTCGAGCTGAAAGCTCGAGAGCTCTATGACGTAGATATCATGCGGGTCCTCGGCCACCTGACGTGCCAGACTGAAGCCGACATTGCCTGCCAGACCTACATCGAGCCCCGCCTTCTTCAGGATATGGTAGGTGAGAAGGGTAGTGGTGGTCTTGCCGTTGGAGCCGGTGATACATACCATTTTGGAGTCGGTAAAGAGGCCGGCAAATTCAATCTCGCTGACCACGGGTATGCCGCGCTCCACACAAGCCTTCACTATGGGCGCCGTGGGGGGAATGCCGGGACTTTTGACCACCATGTCGGCGCTAAGGATACGCTCTGTGGTGTGTCCCTCCTGCTCGTAAGGTATGCCGCGGGATTGCAGCTTCTCAAGATTTGACTCGGAGATTTTGCCCGAGTCGCTGACTATCACGCGCATCCCTCTGGCAAGGCCGAGGATGGCCGCGCCTATGCCCGACTCCCCGGCGCCAAGGACGGCCAGACTTTTGATATTCTCTGTATATGCAGTGTCTTTCATAAGGTTATCGTATTTTGAGGGTTACAAATGTCAGAGCGGCAAGCAGGATGCCGAGTATCCAGAAGCGCACCACAATCTTCGACTCCGGCACGGGACGCTTCGGAAAGTTGATTTTTGCGGGGATGGTGACATCCCCGGCCTTCTGGAAGTGATGATGCAGAGGAGTCATCTTGAAGATACGCGAGCCCTTGCCGAAGCGGCGTTTCGTGTATTTGAAGTAGGCCACCTGTACCACTACCGAGAGATCCTCGATGAAGAATATGAGACACAGCAGGGGGATGAGCAGCTCCTTGCGTATCAGGATGGCGAATACGGCTATTATACCTCCGAGGGTCAGCGAGCCGGTGTCGCCCATAAACACTTGCGCCGGGAAGGCATTGTACCAGAGAAATCCCACCAGGGCTCCCATGAATGCCGCGGCATATACCACAAGCTCTTCGCTTCCGGGGATATACATGATGTTGAGATAGCCGGAATAGATGAGGTTGCTGCCGAGATAGGCCATGATGAGCAGAGCTATCCCGATGATGGCAGAAGTGCCCGCGCATAAGCCGTCGAGGCCGTCGGTGAGGTTGGCGCCGTTGCTCACGGCTGTCACTACAAAGATGACCACTGCCACGAAGATGATCCATCCGAGAGTCTCGGCGGCTGTCGCATCGCCGATCCAGGAGGTCAGCCATTCATAGTTGAAGTTATTGTTTTTTACAAACGGGATAGTGGTCTGCGGAGTCTTCTCCATAATTGGAGAATGGATGACTTCGCTATTGTGGGTCACGGCATTGACTATCTCTGTATTCTCCGACATCACGATGTCGGGGGAGAGCCACATGGTGAGGCCGACAATCAGTCCGAGTCCCACCTGTCCTATCACCTTGTATTTACCGGCGAGGCCGTCTTTGTTGTGGTATTCGAGTTTGCGGAAGTCATCGAGAAATCCTATAGCTCCCATCCATACTGTCGCCACGAGCATCAGACAGAGATAGATATTGCTGAGATCGCCCAAGAGCAGCAGGGGGAGTAAAATGGCGAAGAGTATGATCACGCCTCCCATAGTGGGCGTCCCCTTTTTGGCCATCTGCCCTTCGAGGCCGAGATTGCGCACCTCCTCGCCTATCTGCATCTTCTGCAGTCGTCGGATTATGCCGCCGCCGAAGGCCATGGCTATTATCAGGGAGAGCGCGAATGTGACGCCCGCTCTGAAGGATATGAAGTCCATCAGGTGTCTGCCGGGTATGTCGGTAGACTCGAGATATGTCTGAAATAGATGGTAAAACACTGTCGTTCAGTAGTAGTATGATGATGATAGGATTCTCGTTGTCACTCGGCCAGCGCGGCCTGTACCTCTTCGCGGTCATCAAAGTGATGGCGCACTCCCTTGATCTCCTGATATGGCTCGTGGCCTTTGCCGGCCACAAGCACCACCTCGCCGGGACGGGCTGTGCGTATGGCAGCGCGTATGGCTTCCCGGCGGTCGGTGATACAGAGTGTCTTGGCCATATCCTCGGGGGTCAGACCTTCGCGCATCTGGGCGATGATTTCTGCAGGGTCCTCATCGCGGGGATTGTCGGCTGTCAGGAAGAGGCGGTCAGACCTCAGTGCGCTCTCGCGAGCCATCATCGGACGCTTGCCGTGGTCGCGGTTGCCGCCGCAGCCTACCACTGTGGTGATACTACCCTGCGGGCCTACGATGCCGCGGATGGTGTCCAGGACATTTATCAGAGCGTCAGGCG
>CAYSJG010000258.1:0-2463 GCA_964431295.1 uncultured Sangeribacter sp.
CCGGACACCTCATTGCGCTCATTAGGCATAGCGAGAAGAGCTTGCGAGAAGATGACTGAGAAGACATTTGAGTTGCCGAAACCGACCAGAGCGATGCCGATATAGAGCACAGTCAGATCCTTGGCGATCAGGAGGACTCCAAGTCCGGCGACTATCATGGCCACACTGACAGCGAAAAACCTCTTCGCTGACATACTGCGGAGGATAATGGCCCCGAGGAAACATCCGAGCGTACGGAAGATAAAATAGATACCGGTAGCAAATCCGGCCTGTTCCAGAGGCAGATGCAGTCGCTCCATGATAATTTTGGGAGATGTAGTATTTGTGCCCACATCAATACCCACATGGCACATGATGCCGAGGAAACAGAGCAGGATAAAGGGATTGGCGAGAAGCTTGAGACACTCCATGACACCGGAAGCCTTATCTGGACGCTCCTCCTTGATAGGGGTAGCTCCGAGCATAGCGATAGAGATCAGGCATACCACTGCATAGATAAGGAACAGCGAGCGCCAGCCCAGTCCGAAAGTAGGCATGAGAGTCGTAGCGCCCCATGCTGCCAGTATCGGAGCCAAAAAAGATGCGATAGCCTTTACAAACTGTCCGAAGGTCAGCGTAGAAGCGAGTTTGTCAGGTTTGATAAGATTGCTGACAAGCGGATTGAGAGACGTCTGCATCACGGCATTTCCGATACCGAGCAGCGAGAATGCGATGAGCATGAAATAATATGAGTCGCCAAAAAGAGGCAGTACAAGCGAGACGATTGTAATACAGAGAGACACCAGCACAGTTTTCTTACGTCCGATACGGTTCATGAGCATCCCTGTAGGAACAGAGAAGATCAGAAACCAGAAGAATACCAGCGAAGGGAACAGATTAGCTTGTGCATCTGTGAGGTCGAGATCCTTCTGCACATAGTTGGAGGCCGTACCCACCAGATCGACAAATCCCATTGCGAAGAAGCATAGCATCACAGGGATCAATTGCAACGCCGCGCTCTTTTTACTTGTGGCCATGGCTAATGATGAAGTTTGTGACATGATATTTGATTTTCATGAGGTTTACATTACCGGTTTGAGGGGGTAGATCTGAAGATTATTTACTTCAGCCTTTGCATCTGACGAGATTGTGAGGGTGGAATAAGGCTGTGTGGGGAAGAGAAGATTGGTCATGACTGACTTGCCATTATTGCCAAAAACCTCTACCGACGAGGAGTCGATGAAGATATCGAGCGACACCTTACCGGGCTTATCCATGGCGGGAGCCGTAGTGACACAGGGAAATTCCATGCTGAATTCCGTCACACCGCTTTCCCGGCGATCAAACGATATCGTATTGCTTTTGCTGTCATAGATTATCACCGCCTTCTCCCCTTTCTCATTATTAAGTGTCATTGTGATATTTCCACCGTCTCGCACACTGAGGTCGGTAATGATTTCGCAGACGCCGTTGTTTTGAGCCGGAAGATTATAACTTATACCGCTGTCATTGAGAGCTTCGGAGGATATGGAGACTATCGGATTATCTCTGAGAGTCCTGATTTCCGGCGACGGAATTGTGCGGAGATAGATCTGCTTGTCCTTGGCGCGATACAGAGAGAGTTCGCGCGGCAGAGTATTTGCACTGCGATACTGACGTGTCGGCACCTCGGCGGCATATTGCCAGTTGCTCATCCATCCGATGGCGGTGCGCCGTCCGTCCGGGGCATCGCTCCAGGTCACGGTGGCATAATGGTCTTTACCGTAGTCCATCCATTTCAAGGGGACATTGCCGTCAGCATCGAGGTCGGGAGTAAAGACTCCATCTTTGAAGTCACCGATAAAATACTGAGCTGCGCTGCCCCCGAAAGGTCCTCCCGGATTGAGATTGACGATGAGGACCCACTTGCTTTTACCCTTTTCCCCAACTATCGGCAACTTGAAAAGATCCGGACATTCCCAGACACCGCCTTGCGCCCCGAGTCCCTTGCCGAAAGCACTGCGGAGCGTCCAGTTTTTCATATCCGGAGAAGTATAGAAGAGGATCTCATGGTCGAGAGCATGCGCGAGGGCGAGAGTCCACAGACCGGAATCTGCATCGTAGAAGAAATTGGGATCACGGGCCTCAGAGTCGAGGGTTATCACCGGATTGCCGGGATATATATTGAAGTGCATACCGTTGTCGGCGGTATGCGCGAGGCTCTGCACCTGACTTGCAGCGGCGGAAGTATACATAGCCACCACAGCATCCTGACCAAAACCGGCAGTTCCCTTACGGTCTATCGCGCAGCTGCCGCTGAAGACAGCACCGAGTCCATTGGGCGTTATTGCCGGCTCATGATGAGTCCAATGCAGAAGGTCGGGTGAAGATGAGTGTCCCCAGGTCATGTTTTGCCACTTGGAGCCATAGGGATTCCATTGATAATAGAGATGCCAGAGACCATCCTTATAAAACATGCCGTTGGGATCGTTCATCCAACCATAA
>CAYSJG010000259.1:0-2404 GCA_964431295.1 uncultured Sangeribacter sp.
TGACCTGCTTCGTAGTGCCCTCCGGCATACCTCTGCTCGGCATGCTCTTCTTCGGCAATCTTCTGAGGGAAAGCGGTGTGACCACCCGTCTGGCCAAGACTGCCTCCAATGCCATGACCGATATAGTGACCATACTTCTCGGTCTGACTGTGGGTGCCTCTACGCAGGCGGATGTGTTCCTGACCAAGGAGACACTGCTTATCTTCGGACTCGGATTTATCGCATTCATCATAGCGAGCGCATCTGGTGTGCTCAGCGTGAAGCTGTTTAATCTCTTCCTGAAGAATGGCAAGAAGATCAACCCGCTTATCGGCAACGCCGGTGTATCCGCCGTGCCTATGGCAGCACGTATTTCCAACAATGTAGGTCTGGAATATGATCCGACCAACTATCTGCTGATGCACGCCATGGGCCCGAATGTATCCGGTGTGATCGGTTCGGCAGTGGCTGCAGGTGTGCTTCTCAGCTTCCTCGGATAATCCCTTATCCGTCGGGACTCCCGACTGTGATATAAATACAAGGAGGGTGTATCAAAATTCGATTTTGGTACACCCTCCTATTTTTTGTAGTCATTGCCAGCTGATAGACGGGTATGGAGATGGATAGCGGCACCATTGTATTCTTATATTCAAATATTCTGCTGCGCTCCATAAATTCCCTCAGAACAATTGTCAGTGTAGAGTTGTTATCTGAATAGTGACATGATCAGCGACTGTCGCCGCTCATCCGTCATGCCGGTCATACGATGATAGATAGCGAAGTAATCAAGGAAATATATGCTACTAATCCGAAGCCTCCCAGGCATTTGGAAGACTTGCGGCTATATGATGTGATAGAAGAACTGTCGCAATATCATTCCATATCCGTGGATAGTGATGATTTAAGCAAGGCTGAGGTGATATTGGAGGATCTTGAAGATTCAAATCCTTTCCGTCGCTTTCTTGTACGGGGTCTTCATGCTATTCTTGATATTGATAATGTGATAGCTTTTGTATTTGGCAATCATATACTGTTTCTAAATAAGGACAACAGCGGTCTGCGCGTGCATTTCAATGTGGGCGATGAAAGTGAAGATGAGGAGGAGATGGAGGAGGAGAAGCCAGGCTTTTTCAAGCGTATTTTCGGCAAGAGGTAATAATCCAAGAGGTAATAATCTCGGAGCTGTCAAGGCCCTGAAATTAAGAATGCTCTAAAGGGGTCTAAGTATTATTAGATATACTCGTGGCATAGCAGTCATGAGATAAGACAAAAGAGGATGTTCGGCGATGAACATCCTCTTTTGAAATTTTAAAGAGTGCGATTCTGTCGCGGTAGAGTTACGGCATTTCGTCAAAGCCTTCCGGGAGCTCGTCCTCGTTAAACTCAGTGTCTCCGTAGAATTCGATGTCAAGATCGTCTTTCGCTGCTGTGGCGGCTTTGTCGATTTTGACTTCAAACTCCTCGAGATTGACAGTCTGTTTGGGTGCCTTCCCTTTGGAGACCGTGCATATCGGCTCCTTGAGATTACGCCCTGGGATGGTCTCCTTGAGTTCCATAAAGAAACTGCGTTCAGTCATATAGTCAAACATGAACATCAGCTTCTGTCCCTCATCCTCCACGAGATCGCAGATGGGCGTCTCGTCCATAATCCAGATGTCTTGATCGGAGGAGCTTCCCATGTCTTCGAGTGTGACCTCTTCGTTGCAACTCCAGTCATCATCGCAGATGAAAAATGAGTCAAGCTCATCACGTGTATAGCCTACAGAATCGAGGATTACATTGCGCAGCTGCAGGAATGTGGAGCTTGCGTCTATCTCGATCTCACGGCTAAAATTGCTTACTTCGTCGCTTACGAGTTTAAACCTGTAAACCATGATAGTATATGCTTATAAAAAACTTTCGAGTATACCCGATGCAGATTATTTGATGATGTCGTATCGCTTGAATACTTTTCTTATGGCTTCGAGCGAGCGCTCCACCTGTTCTTTGGTATGTGTGGCCATCAGAGAGTAGCGTATCAGTGTGTCATGAGGCGCTACAGCCGGTGAGACCACAGGATTGACAAAGACTCCCTCTTCAAGCAGGTCGTGTGTGACCTGGAATGTCTTGTAGTCGTCACGTATGAAGAGCGGGATGATGGGGGTGGAAGTGTTGCCTATCTCGCATCCCATAGCTCGGAAATTGTCCAATGCATAGTGCGTCATATCCCAGAGGTGCTGCTGGCGTTCCGGCTCGCTTATCATTATGTCGAGAGCGGCGTTGGCAGCGGCGGTCGATGCCGGAGTGATCGAGGCGGTGAAGATATAGGCGCGGGAGTGGTGGCGCAGGAAGTTGGTGATGGTTTTGTCTGTGGCGATAAATCCTCCGAGGGAGGCGAATGACTTGGAGAATGTGCCCATGATGAGGTCTACATCGTTTTGCAGAC
>CAYSJG010000260.1:0-2397 GCA_964431295.1 uncultured Sangeribacter sp.
ATATGACCGAAATCTGCGACCCCTGCGTTAACATTTTTTGTGGGATGGGGTCTTAGAGCGATTTCCATCAACAGCGTCTCAGGATGTATAAAACGAAAAGTATCAGATGAGTTCTTATGAGGATATTATAGCCGACCTGAGTGACGGACGCGATGAGTTTGAGGTCCGTACATCGGGAAGTACCGGAACGCCCAAACTAATCAATCTTAAGCGGAGCGTGATGGAGCGGAGCGCCCGGCGTAGCATCTCGTGGTTTGGACTCTCTGAGAGGGATTATCTCTTCTCCTGTATCTCGCCGGATACCATCGGGGGAAAGATGATGTGTATGCGCGCATATATGTGTGGCGCGGATTTCGGCTGGGAGGCGCCCTCTAATGCTCCGTCGATGCAATGTAAGGATGCACGGGGGCGGATCCGGGAAATTGCGCTTGTGTCGGTGGTGCCGTCGCAGATGCTCTATGTGACGCAGCATGCGGATACTTTCAAGCACGTCAGGGGTTATCTTGTAGGCGGCCAGGCTCTGCCTCCGGATCTGGTACGAAATATCGGGCTGCTGGGTCTTGATGCGTGGGAGTCATACGGTATGACAGAGACGGCATCGCATATAGCCTTGCGGCGTGTACGCATAGACACCGAGCCGTTTCGTCCTCTTGACGGCATCAGCATATCGCAGGATCAGCGCGGTTGTCTTGTGATAGAGGGAGTGGGGGAGGAGCCTGTAGTCACCAATGACTTGGTGACAGTCAATCCCGACGGGTCCTTTTATGTGACGGGGCGTGCCGACGATGTGATAATCACCGGCGGCAAGAAGGTGCATCCGGAGCCGCTTGAGCAGGAGATAGGTCATATTCTGTCGCTTGAATGCAGGTATATGATAGTCGGGCTGCCTGATGACAAATGGGGTGAAAAAGTAGTGTTGGTGCTTGAGGGAGTACATCTCGACGCGGCGGCGATACGCGGTATGCTTCTCGCACTTCGCGGGAGTCTGGAGGGGTGGAGGTGTCCCAAAGAGATAGTAGTGCTGGATGATTTCGCGGCTGTGCCGGGCTCGAAGCTCAGACGTCGTGAGATTAGAAAACAGGTGATGGAGATACGATAAGAGGTCTGAAGACATAAAAATCGCACGCAGATGGTGGAAGATTTTGTCAAGTGCAAATAATTATATATATTTGTAGTGGCATAGAAGCGAGCAGATGCGGAATATGTTTGGGAATCTCAGATTAGAATCAGTAAGTGTGAGGTTTCGGGATATTCTGCCTCACTTAAGCAGAGGTGAATCTTCATGATCAAGAAATCGACTTTAGACGAAATTATCTCCAAGGACATGGCCGAAATGTGGGGTGTCCTGCAAGTGGAGGAGAAACGAATAATAACCGAAAATTTTTCTATACAATCGTATAAGAAAAATCAAATCATCTATTCTGAGAACCAAAGTCCTGAGATGATGTATTGCCTGCTATCCGGCAAGGTAAAGATGTACAAATCCGGCATAGGAGACCGTGTGCAGATATTGCGTCTTTACAGGCCGGTGCAATATTTCGGTTATCGGGCTTATTTCGCGCATGAATCGTATAATTCCACAGCGGCGGCTTTCGAGCCCTCGCGCATCGGTGTCATTTCGATGAAAATCGTGGAGCAGATAATCCGTCAGAACAATGATCTCGCGATGTTTTTTATTCATGAGCTCTCCTGCAATCTCGGCGGTTCGGATACCAAGCTCGTGAATCTCACGCAGAAGCATATCCGCGGACGTCTTGCCGAGTCGCTCCTGATGCTTGCCGACAACTACGGTCTGGAGGAGGACGGTGCGACTCTCAAGATATATATGAGCAGAGAGGATCTGGCCAATCTGAGCAATATGACCACCTCCAATGCCATACGTACGCTTACCTCTTTCGCTCAGGAGAAGCTGATATTGGTGGACGGCAGACGCATAGGTATTGTCAATGCTCCCCAGCTTCGAAAAATCTCCAAGTTCGGATAGTAGGATATTCGGTTGAATCCGGATACCGATACAAAGATAAAAATCGTCGGGGATGTGTCAGAATATCTGATACATCCCCGACAGTATTTATAGGGTTCTGATGCTTGCTGCTACAGTGTCAGATGGCGGAGCGGATCACACCTCTTGGAGAATTTTCTATGAAGTCGAGTATCTCGTCGCGTATAGGTGAGGCCGGGATATTCTCGCGCACCATCCGTACTGCATTTGTGACATTGAGGTCGCTCAGATATATCTGGCGATAGATGTCTCCGATAAGCTGTATGGTGGCGTTGTCGAAGCCATGTCTGTGCATACCTACTGTGTTGAGGCCTACGTATGATATGGGCTCTCTGGCAGCTTTGACAAATGGAGGGATAACTTTGTTGAAAAGCGCTCCTCCCTGCAGCAAGATA
>CAYSJG010000261.1:0-2366 GCA_964431295.1 uncultured Sangeribacter sp.
CGTCGCGAGGCTCCCGATGCCAACGATAAATTCTGTACGATGTGCGGCCCCAACTTCTGTGCCATGCGCATATCTCAGAATATCGAGGAGGAATGTAAGACCTCTGTTCCTTAAAATTTCAGGGTCGTAGCGGCCACCGGACAGAGTTGACTTTATTTAACTGATAAAGGACTAAAGCATAACTAATATAAATGAATTTAAAACCTGTTTTTAAAAATTTAAGCAAGCTGAAGGATGGAAGTATCCATTTGCCTCGCATCCTCGGGCGCCTTCGCTCCCTTGCTTTCAGCCACATACCTCGGTATGCGACTGAAAGCAAGTGGGCAAAATCGCTCCAAGGCTGCGACCCCTACGGCCCTGAAATTTTAAGGATCTGGGTCTAAGAAATGAAGAAATATTCAGATCCGGACAAAGACCATATCTTCGGTCATGGATATGCGGAAATAATCGATAGATACAACTGGGACGACCAGGTGGCGCTTATATCCGAAGCTACGGAGGACGATGCACGTGCTGCAATGTGTGCAGCGCGTGCGGGACGCCCTCTCTCGCCTGAGGAATTCGCCGCCCTCGCCTCTCCGGCCGCCCTCCCCTGGCTGGAGGAGATGGCCGCGCTCAGCCGTCAATTTACCGCCGAGCGATTCGGCAAGACCATTTCACTATATGTGCCGATGTATGTCGGCAACGCCTGTACCAATAAGTGTGTGTATTGCGGATTCAATCATGACAATCCTTTTGAGAGGACTGTGCTCACTCTTGAGCAGGTGGAGGAGGAATGCAAGGCCATACGCGCAAGGGGGCCTTTTGAAAATTTGCTCATCGTCTCCGGTGAATATCCCTCTCTCTGCGGTGTGGATTATCTGGAAAAGGTACTCCATGTATGCCGTCCGTATTTCCACAATCTCACTATCGAGGTCCAGCCTATGCGATCCTCCGATTACGAAAGGCTCACTCACTCCGGACTCAACGGTGTGGTTTGTTTTCAGGAGACTTACCATCGCGAGTCTTATAAGAAGTATCATCCCCGCGGCATGAAAAGCCATTTTGACTGGCGTCTCAACGGGTATGACCGTATGGGGGAGGCCGGCGTGCACAAAATCGGAATGGGCGCACTTCTCGGACTTGAGGACTGGCGCGGAGATGTGGTGATGCTCGCGCGACATCTCAGATATCTCCAGAAAAAATACTGGCGCTCGCGATTCTCTGTCAATTTCCCCCGCATGAGGCCCTCGGAGAGCAATTTCCAGCCTAAAAGCATTATCAGTGACCGGGAACTGGCGCAGCTCACTTTCGCCTTCCGACTCTTTGACCATGATGTCGATATATCTTACAGCACTCGTGAACCGGCTTATTATCGTGACCACATGCTCTCACTCGGAGTTACTTCCATGAGCGCCGGCAGTCACACGGAGCCCGGAGGATATGCGCATCCTAAGGAGGAACTCGAGCAGTTTGAGGTATGCGACAGCCGCACTCCGGCTGAAGTAGAAAAAGCTATCGCCGCGGAGGGATACCAGCCTGTATGGAAAGACTGGGATGCTGTGTTTGACTGATGGATGAGATACGGTGAGAGTCCCGAACCAAAATACGCTCCTCTTTGTTTAATGGTTGAAGCGCACCAATCTTATGAAATGCGCCGCAGCTATTAATATGAATGCAGTTGAGACTATTATGAAATTCACCAAACCACTTCTCCCCTACATGCCTGACTCACTTGAGCCGGTGATCTCCGCCACCACAGTGGAATTTCATTACGGCAAGCATGAGGATGCGTATGTCAATACGCTCAATTCTCTGATAGAAAATACTGACTACGAGGGAAAATCACTCGAGGAAATAATATGTTCGAGCGACGGCAAGTTGTTTAACAACGCTTCCCAGGCCTGGAATCATATTTTCTACTTCCTGCAGTTTAACAAGAGAGGTCAGCATGCTCCCGGGCGTGCGCTGATGGAGAGGATTGAGACACAGTTTGGCTCTCTTGAAGAGATGCAGCGTCAGATCTCTGAGGCCGGAGTTACCCTATTCGGCTCAGGATGGGTATGGCTCTCCAAGGATTGCAGCGGGCAGCTGATAATCCAGCAGAAGAGCAATGCCGGCACCCCGCTGACTGAAGGTCTTACCCCTATCCTTGTGATCGATGTCTGGGAACACGCCTACTATCTCGATTATCAAAACAGGCGTGCTGACTATCTGAAGAATATCTGGGAAATCATCGACTGGTCGGTAATTGACAGTCGATATGAAGGTTAACCGGCTTATACTTCTTCACGCATAATCCTCTGCGCGCTCTATTCCACCAGACACTTTCTAAGACCCCATCCCACAAAAAATGTTAACGCAGGGGTCGCAGCTTTCGGTCATAT
>CAYSJG010000262.1:0-2335 GCA_964431295.1 uncultured Sangeribacter sp.
CAGGAGCTGACCGCAAGGTCAAAGGCACACTTCATTGGGTAAGCGTTCCCACTGCAGTCAAGGCTGAAGTGCGCGAATACGACAGACTCTTCGCCGTAGAAAACCCATCCGCCGAAGAAGGAGACTTCCGCGAACTGCTCAATCCGGAATCGCTCAAAATCCGCGACAACGTAATGATCGAACCGTGGCTCGCACAAAGACTGCAGCCTGAGCAGCATTATCAGTTCCAGCGACTCGGATATTACACCGTCGATCCCGATACCACACCCGACCACCCGGTATTCAACAAAACCATCGGACTGCGTGACACCTGGGCAAAGGTAATGAACAAATAGCAGAATCAATAAGTTAAAAATCCATAAAATTTCGGCCGATATCAAACTATCGGCCGAAATTTTTATTATATTTGCAGCCGCTCCCGAGAGAGGGAGACCTTACTACACGGGGATGACTGGCTTTGACAGCGTGTAGAAGCGACAGGCAAGCATGCAGAGTTTTGATGTTGAAACTCTTTAATCGCAACAGCATCGACCTATAATTGGCGAAAATAACAATTACGCTCTCGCTGCGTAGTCTGAATAGAGTAAGACTCCTTAATTTGCGACACAGGGTTGCAAACGAGACATCACCCCATGGCCCCGTTCCGAGACATGTGGACAAGGTGGTGCCAGCTAAATCGGAAACCGGATACAGCCAGCCTCGAGCTTTATCTTAAATTTAGAGGATAAGGGCACTGTTGGCCGTCGTGGGCCTGCAATGTCACGAAAATCAATCCACAGACTAAGCATGTAGAAAACCGGTTGATTCCGCGTTTGGACGAGGGTTCAATCCCCTCCATCTCCACCCAAGTCTGATGAAAGACAATGAATAATCCTGCAACTCATTGAATTGCAGGATTTTCTATTGTGTAATATAATGAATAAAAATGAATATATAGGTAATATATCAGTTGGACTTCTCGTTGGACTTGATATTTTCCAATTCCCAAGTCCAACAGACTTCCTTATATTTCATTGATATTCAATATTTTACACTTGAATAATCTGCTAATAATCAAGACCTTTGCACTATTGAAAACAACAATAAAAATCATAGTGTAATGGAAACAATTTTATTCTTTATCAAAAGAAAAAAGCTTCTGAAAGATGGTACTGCATCCATCTTTGTAAGAGTTACATTCGGCAAACTCTCAGCAGAAGTTGCAACGGGAAAAAGTGTTCTGCCATCCCAATGGGTGGCAACTAAAGGCAGAGCAAAAGGTAATACACTTAAAACAAAACAAGTTAATGCCTTTCTAGATCAAATGGAGTACACTCTGCATGATTTGACACTTCAAATCCAAAGAGAGGGCAAACAGGTAAGCGCGAAAGAGATTTTGACCAGATATAAAAATCTTAATGTGCCTAAGATTGGAATTTTGGCTTTATATGCCGAGCATAATCAGGAACAGAAAGAACTTGTAGGCATATCTGTTGCTCTTGGTACATATAAAAGGCATGAAACATCAATGAAACTCTTTCAGGAGTTTCTTATGTTCAAGTACAAAGCCAAAGATATTCCTGTCAATGAGGTTGATGTGGATATGTTGAAAAAATATCAGCATTATTTAATGACGGTCAGGCATAATAACAATAATACTACTGTTAAGTACCTCAGAAATCTCGGTAAAGTTCTTAATTTAGCCGTGACAAAGAAGTTAGTTCAATCATCGGCATTGGAAGAATTGAAATTGAAGATAGAACCTGTTGATAAAGGCTTCTTGAATAAAACGGAGCTTGCCAAACTTGCAGAGAAAGAATTTGATGTTGTTAGGCTTGAACAGGTTAGGGATGTTTTTCTATTTTGCTGTTATACAGGACTTGCTTATGTAGATGTCCATTCATTAACAAATGATGATATAGTTGAGGATGGAGATAGGCTATGGATACGCAAGGCAAGGCACAAGACTAGTGTAATGTGCCATATCCCAATTATTAAACCCGCAAGAGATATTCTGAACAAATATGCCTCGTTTGTTTCTACTACGGATAAGTTATTACCTGTTCTATCCAACCAGAAGATGAACGCATATCTTAAGGAAATAGCGGCTATAGTTGGAATTGAAAAGGATTTGACGACACACCTTGCTCGCCATACCTTTGCTACTACAGTTACACTCGCAAATCATGTCTCAATAGAGAATGTATCCAAAATGTTAGGTCATTCAAGCATTAGGATGACACAACATTATGCTAGAATATTAGACGCATCAATTGAGAATGATATGATGAATGTAGAAAAGAATTATGAGTAAGACCCTATCTAAAATCCCCTGTTTTCTGCTACGGAAACAGGG
>CAYSJG010000263.1:0-2334 GCA_964431295.1 uncultured Sangeribacter sp.
GTGGACAACCATATGCCCGATGGCCCGCTGCGCGATATGCTTGCCAACGGAGTCATCGGGGGGGTAGGGGGAGTCATTGTCTTTCTGCCCAATATCCTTATTCTGTTCTTCTTCATATCCTTTATGGAAGATTCGGGATATATGGCCAGGGTGGCGTTTATCATGGACAAGCTCATGCACCGTATGGGACTCCACGGCAAGTCGTTTATTCCGCTTATCATGGGATTCGGATGCAATGTGCCGGCCATTATGGCTACACGCATCATAGAGAGTAAGTCATCGCGCCTGATCACCATCCTTATCAATCCCTTCATTTCTTGCTCGGCGCGTATTCCGATATATGTGATGCTTGTAGGGTGCTTCTTCCCCGAGTATGGAGCTACAGTCTTTCTGGGGTTGTATCTTCTCGGCATAGCTGTGGCCGTAGTCACCGCCCGTCTGCTACGCAAATATTGGTTTAAGGAGGACGAGACTCCATTTGTCATGGAGCTCCCCCCTTACCGCATACCTACAGCCAAGGCCACGCTCCGCGATATGTGGTCGAAGGCCAAGCAGTATCTCAGGAAGATGGGAGGCATTATTCTTGTAGCGTCGATAATCATCTGGGCCCTCTCCTACTTCCCGCGCTACTCTGCTTCGAGTGTGCCTGCGGATTATAAGGCAGCCATACTTGCCGAGATGCCCGCAGATATCCCGGCAGAACAAGCTGATGAGATGGTGCTCAATGCATGGCAGCAGGAGAATTCCATACTCGGATATATCGGCAAGGCTATTGAGCCTGTGATGAGACCGATGGACTTCGGATGGAAGACTACGGTCTCTCTGATAGCCGGTGCCTCAGCCAAGGAGACTGTAGTGTCGACGCTGGGTGTGCTATATGTAGGTGACGACAGCGAACAGTTGCTCTCGGAGAGGCTCACTCAGAAATCTCCCGTAACAGGCAAAACGCCTTTCGACACTGCCTCGGCATTGGCCTTCATGGTTTTTGTATTGCTGTACTTCCCCTGTATAGCGACTCTCGCGGCTATTGCGCGGGAGACAGGCAGCTGGAAGTATTCGCTCTTCTCCGCCCTGTATAATACCGGTGTGGCCTGGATATTCTCATTCATAGTCTACCGCATAGCGTGTCTGTTTATATAGAGAAATTAAATGCTATACTTGTCAAAGAGCTCTTTGACCTTGCAGCTGATGCAGCTTAGCCTATAATCAATTTTTTAAAGGACTATTGCTTATGCCTTTAATGAATAAATGCGGTTTAAGGTATTCTGAAGCTGAATGGCGGATTATTGATGTATTTAAGTTACTCCTTATTGCAGGAGTTGTGCTTTGTCATTGTAATCTTATTTCAGATGTGTCTAATACGGCATCGGTTGCCGGGAAGGATGTCATCGCTTTCAATGACATTCTGCTGAAAGTTTGCGTACCTTCGTTTTTCGTTATCTCGGGATTTCTTTTCTTCAAAGGCTTGAATGATTTCTCGTGGAGCATCTATAAGTCAAAGCTTTCTCGGCGAGTCAGGTCGCTTTTGGTGCCGTATCTCCTATGGAATATATTCTGTGCCGCCCTCTTTGTTTTCAAAGTGGAGTGGTTGCATTTTCCCGGACTGGGTATTATTGACGTCAATGGCAGGATTGATATTGCCAAGTTCCTTTTAGGATTCGTCTATATAAAAGAAGCAGATGGCACCCCTTTTGCTTTCGCTTTCTGGTTTATCCGGAATCTGATGCTTGTTGTCTTTTTGACTCCGGCTGTCTATTTCATAGCGAAGAGATGGTGGTCGTTGGTCCTATTTCTTGTGCCAGAATTTATGCTGGGTATAAATCTTCTTGAAATTTCATGGTTTGTGGTAGGGTCAGCTTTGGCCATCCATGGGTTAACGCCCAACAGTATTTGTGCTGACAAATCGCCTGTGTTTTTGGTGTCGGGGTTATTGTATTTTTCTTTCGGATGGGGATTTTATACTTGGGAAACTATTCCGGTTGCGAGTCGTCTTTTACTGGATATAGAAACAGTTTGTGGTTTCATTTTTTTATACGGGCTGGCGGAAAGGATAGAGAAGTTTTGTGACTGTATGCTGCTAAGAACCCTTTGCTCCGCAACTTTTTTCATTTATGCATTTCATCAGTGTTTTTGTGCTGTAAACAGAAAATTCTGGATAAGTGTCTTCGATTGCGACAAATTGACGGGACTTCTTGGAGGGTATTTTGCCTCGTTCCTGTCTCTTTTAAGTATCTCATTTGCGGTATATATTATCCTAAAAAGGATTGCTCCTCGCTTTACAGGCATTCTTACGGGAGGTAGAAGGGGATAGTTAGGCGAAGGCCGAGGATAATT
>CAYSJG010000264.1:0-2320 GCA_964431295.1 uncultured Sangeribacter sp.
ACAAGATGAATCAGCTCGGTGAGGATGCCCAGGAGGTAGAGGGCATCAGCACAGCTTCAAAGTCGAAAAACGTCGGCAAGCAGGGCGCTGTCAACAATGCAGTGATCACTTACGCTCAGGAGGCCGGCAGCTCCCTTAAGGGTCGTGTGGCTTCCGACCTCTTCAACAACCAGGTGGACGGCTCCGGAGAATTCGAGAATTTCTACGCCGCTTACGAGCGTCTGGTAGAGAAGGAGATTCGCGGCGAAATGCAGCCCTCTTACACCATCATCCGTAGCAACGGCAACGGCACCTATGAGGTACGCACATACTTCATAGTAAGCGAGAGCGCAGCCGCCAAGGCTCGTCAGCGCGCTGTAGAGGAAGCTATCAAGCAGAGCGAGAAGGCCGCCCAGTACGGTGACCAGATCAGCAAATTCGTACAGGAAGGCTTCTGATATTCCACTCCAAATATAATTATACGGCCGGGGATGCTATCTCCGGTGTCTCCGGCCGGATTTCTATCTTGCTCCCTTTTATGCAGAAATAATATATATTGCTCTCCTCCTCTCAATACTTGTAAATATGAGAAAGAACGCTTATAAATGGATGCTTGGCGCCATGATGTGCATGGCTACGGGCGCCAATGCCGCCAATACTCCTGACCCAAACGCAGAGCCTGAACCGCAGAGTCAGTCATTTCAGGAATTTCGCCAGAAGATGCTCTCGGATTTCAGCAGTTTCAGGGATCGCATCCTTGATCAGTATGCCGACTTTCTCAATGGCGAGTGGCATGAATACGAACCGCTGAAGCCTCAGGAACGCTATGAGAAGCCGAAACCGAAAAGCGTTCCAAAGGTAAATAAACAGCCGGAAAAGCAGCCAACCACGCCGAGTCAGCCTACTACACCGACTAAGCCGACCACACCCAGTAAGCCGACCCCGCCGACTAAGCCGACGACACCCAGTCAGCCGACTACACCGAGTCAGCCTGCTACACCGTCCGTGCCGAGTAAGCCGACAACACCGGCAACTCCCGCTACGCCGACAGCACCGACTGTACCGAGCAAGCCGACTACTCCGTCTGTCCCCTCCGCGCCGGTAACCGATAATGGCGAGAAGCTTCATTTCTATAATATACCTTATACCATGCCGAAGTATGACTTCACGCTGCACAACAAGCTGATGTCCACTTCCGCATACGCCGACCAATGGACCGAGCTCGCTTCGCAGAAGGTCGCGGAGAAGCTCGTCCCCTCATTCCAGAATATTGCCAAGGCAGCGGGATTCAACGACTATCTCATCTACAAACTGGTGGAATCCTACATGAATGAGAAATTCCCCACCAAGGATGACACAAGCCGTATGGCTGCCACTCATTATATACTCGCCAATATGGGGTATGATGCCCATATCGCCATGACAGGCAGCGGTGTGCCCCTGTTGCTGCTCCCTACCAGACAGGATCTCTACGGCATAAATTATATGATGCTCAACGGCGAGAAATACTATGTCTTTGTGCCCGAGGGATATCAGCTCAACCAGGTGCTCAATGACAAGATCTATACCTGTTCTCTGCCGGAAGAGGCTTCCAAGGCCGCGAAGTTTGACCTTGTGCTCGGCGCTCTCAATCTCCCCATGAAGGAGAAAGCATTTGATTTGCAATATGGCCCGCTGCATCTTACCGGTGTGGTCAACGAAAACATCATGCCTATAATCTATCACTATCCGCAGATGCCGATGGGTGAATACGCCAAGTCCAATCTTGACCCGAAATTGCGCAGCTCGCTGGTGAATCAGATGAAGGAGCAGCTCGCCGACCTCAACGGCGATGAGCAGGCTGACAAGCTTCTCTCTTTCATGCACAATGTGTTCGATTATGCCACTGACCAGGAAAGCCATGGCTTTGAGAAACCCTATTTCGTGGAGGAGATGCTTTATTATCCGCAGAATGACTGCGAGGACAGAGCCATATTCTATACATATTTCCTCTGGAACGCTTTCGGCAAAGATGCCCAGCTGATCAACTTCCCCGGCCATGAGGCGGCCGCCGTCAATATGTCGCGTCCCATCAACGGGTTCTCGTATGATTATGACGGCAAGACATTCTATATCTCGGATCCGACATATATAGGAGCCACCACCGGTATGATAATGCCGATGTATGAGAATGTCAATCCCAAGGTAGATTATACCTATAGTCAGGGCAAATAAACAAGCAGAGAAACACTAAACAGCTCAAATAAAGCCGATGCTAATAAAGCGTCGCAGTATCCCCAAAAATCAAAGTCAGGCGTGCAATAACCGAAAGGATTATTGCACGCCTGACTAAGACCCCTGC
>CAYSJG010000265.1:0-2319 GCA_964431295.1 uncultured Sangeribacter sp.
AAATATGACCGAAATCTGCGACCCCTGCGTTAACATTTTTTGTGGGATGGGGTCTGAAAGGTGCTTGAAGCCCTGGGAGTGACCACAGATATTTGCAATAACTGCCGGAGTCTACATCCTCCCCCGGCTTTTGTCAACTACAACGACAGTCGTCGTCCCACTTCTATTTTTCTTTTTGCGCACAAACATACGCAAATATACTCATAAAAAAGCTTGCGTCACCCGAATCACCCATTATTTTTTATAATTCAATGCTGATAATAAGTAATTTAGCATATCAGTTTGCTTTTTATGTCAAAGTCAGCTGCACAGCATGTAAGCTTTTAATCGGCGGCTATGCCTCCATAGTCGAACCTTATACCTGTCCCTAAGTTCTCCTCACAGTCATGCGTCCTTCAAAAAGGGCGTTGAGAAACCGCTTCAATATATCCACACGTTTCTCCGAACCGAACAACCTCTTGAAAGCGTAGTCGGTGCAGAGATTCATATATTGCTCGTGCTTGAGTCTTGGTAGCAAATCCGCTTCGGAGCTGAAATCATTGGAGCATCTATCCATCATCAACTGTTTAGTGCGTTATTTCCGCTAAATTATGAATTTTTATCCTAATCTCAAAATCAAATATAATTATTCAAACAAAATTATATAATGGCTCAGCAAATAAATCGGCTGCGAAGCCCGGACGGGTCGCAGCCGATTGAATCGGTAATATGTATGTCGGTAGCTTGTGGAATTATTTCACGGCTATCTTCTTGACGATGTTGCCCTGACGGACTATGTAAATGCCGGCGGTGAGATTCTTGATGTTGTCACTTACCATCACGCCCTGAAGACTGTATACCTCCACAGGGGCGGTGAAGTCGATCTCTCCGGAGGGTGTTGAGTCGTTGATAACGTCCTCGATGCCGGTCGTGGTGTCGTTGACTGTGAACTCGGCCACGGGGCCGTTGGCGTAGAGAGATTCTGCAATAATCTTGCAGGACCGAGTGGCTGTGTCGTCATCACCCTCTGCCATAGCCATAATGTCGCTCATGTCGGCGTGGAGAGTCACAAGACCGTTTGCATCGACTGTGGCGATATCGGGGTTGGTGGAGCGCCAGAACACCTGCGGCAGCGTCACGTCAGTAGGATAGAGAGTTGCTGTGAGTTGGAAGGTGTCGCCGGGCTTGCCGTTGAGTGTCTTGTCACCTTCAACCTTGAACTCGGTAGGTTCAATCATTAGGTTTATTTTGCTGAACTTATACCAGCATTTGTCGGCATTGCTGTAAGCGTTAGCGGCTTCATTTCCTTGCACATAGAGTACTGTGCCGTCGTAGTAGCTGAAGGTGTTGTCGGATGCGGAGGGAGGAGTCTGCGCCGCGATGCAGAAGGTCCGCGCATTAGGGCAGGAGCCAAAAGCCTCTTCGCCGATAGTCGTTACATTGTGACCTATGATAATCGAATTGAGCATGCCGTTGTTAAAGAATGCCTTATTATCTATGGTTTTTACCGACGGAGGTAGGATAACCTTAGTCAGAGCCGAGCAGCCGCTGAAAGCGAAGTAGCCGATGTCAGTCAGGCTGTTTCCGAGAGTCAGATTGCTGAGGTGGGTGGCACCCTCAAACTTTGACGTAGGTATTTTCGTCACGGAATTACCTATCGTGAGGCTTTTGAGACTGCTGCAATCGAGATTTAGGCCTTTAAGAGGACGGTCACACGAGAGGCTGGTAATAGCCGGGAAAGCGTTATAACCAATCTCAATTTGCTCAGCGCCATACGCAAATGTGAGGTCCCTCACATTTGAACCAAGGAATGCACGAGCACCGATTGCGGTTACATTGCCGGGGATAACGACAGTGGTAAGACCGGTACAGTCACTAAAGGTTTCATCGCCGATGCTTTGTAACGCCTCGTTGAATGTGATTGCCTGCAGGTTGGAACAACCTTTGAACGCATATGATCCGATGCTTTGTAACGCCTCGTTGAATGTAACGGATTTTAATATAGAATTATAATAGAATGCGTAATCCTTGATTGCATTGACAGATGCGGGGATGACATATTCTCCTTCAAGGGAAAGAGGGGCAAAGTAGATAGCACTCTTCTCCGGACCGAAAACAAAGCCATCTTCAATTATCGCGCCATCCCCGGGATATATAATACGAACCCCGGAGCTGAACGGTTTCGATAATCCGGAAGGATATGCCGATTTAATCAAATTGTTGCAGCCGTCAAAGGCGTCAATGCCAATTGATGTAACGGAGTTGCCGATGACAACCGAGGTCAAGCCGGAGCAGTAACGGAAGGCACTCTCGCCGATTGTAGTGACTGAGTTGGGGATG
>CAYSJG010000266.1:0-2274 GCA_964431295.1 uncultured Sangeribacter sp.
TAATTCAATGATTGTCAGGAACTATCTCTTAGTCCTCTATCGCGGCCTGCGCCGCACTGCCGAGAAGCCTATTATTAGTTACTTGGCGCGGGTTTCCGACAACAATCCGACATCAGCCGATTGTTGGCAAGCATCCACAAGGAAGTAGTATATCCCTACGGTGTATTCGTTGGCGAAGGACATGGCCCACTCGCTGAACTTCTGCTCGATGCCTGTCTTGGGGTCCTCATAGTCGGTCTCCCATAGGTCGGCGAGGGCTGCGTTGACTTCCTCCGGGTTTGTTCCCAGAGCGTCCACTACCTCGGTGGGATAGTCGGAGATTAGTCCCTGTTGCCAATCGCCGAACTCGGAGCCGGGATTGAGAAGCAGGTACTCGAATGCGGCCTCTTTGAGCTCCGCCATGCAGTCGCATCGCAACTCATCCGAAAACGGTTCAAATTCTTCGTATATGTTTTGTTTGTTCATACTCTTGTCGTATTATGCCCGTATTGGCCTCTCAGAGCTTCTACAATCGCTTTTGCGGTCTTGGATGTATGTTTTATTGTCTGAGGGTCGCAAGGCGGTTTATTGAGCTTTATTTTCGATTTTATGTTAATACGTATGACTTGTTTGCTCGTAGTCATATGCGCTGCCTATTGAAGCCATAGCATAGGCTACGAACAACCATGCTGTTTCTAAAAAATAGCTAATCAACAAAAGCCAGATTAATACTCCACTGATATCGGATGCGAGAATCCAAAGAAAACGTCCGAAGCTTAGTAAGAAAAATACTGTCGGTAATAGCAACAGCCATGAAAGCCATTTAGAACCCTTCATAAGATACATCGTCGGAATTGCCGCTGTCGTAGCCAAAAATTGAAACAGCCCAGCAACAATAGGTATTCCAATGAACCAAAATACTAAAGCACCAGTCCAGTTTAGTTTTATCACAAATTGAGTTAGCCAAACAAATCCGAAATAGGTTGCTGCAATTAGGATTGTGGTATAAATCAATCCAACTCCTGATTTGAAAATTACAGATGGCTTCATAGTTTTTATAAATTACTTACACACAATCTACAAGGGGACTTGTCATTTTCCTCAGCTTCTTCTATTGTCATTTCAAGAATTTCCTCTGAACACCTTGAAAGGCCCATACAATCTTTAACAGAATGATAACGTTTTGCACTATTGCCTGTGCAGACAAATACGCAATCAGGATTTACCTCATATTTCTCCTGCTTGTTATTGCCGCCGCATGAGGTCAGAAATACTAATATCAAAATTGTTAACCATCCATTATTTGCAGTCAAGGCTCTCTTCATATTGATGATCTTTATTCTGTTTCACATTCTTAAAAGTCTGGACCTCAGCAATAGATATGTCCCAACCGTTTTCGCTTGCTTGGTTCTTAATTTAATTTCTGTTCTCCATCAATTCAATTATTCGGTCCTTCGCTTTCAGAAGCTCTTTCTGTAACTTGTCGACCTGGGCGCGCAAGCTCTCGATGGTTTCTTCTTCGTCATCTCTTTCGGAAGTCGTTCTCTGATCCACATACCCGATTTCCTTTGCGACAAAGCCACGTTCCCCGTGAGCGTGGTATTGCTCGATGGTTACGTCCTCGTCGAAGAAGTAGCCGACGTTTACAGAAAGCTCGTGAGCAATCTTCTCCAGGTCCTGGGCCTGAATCTTATTCTCGCGGATACAGCGGTGGAGATTTTGCTCCGTCATGCCTACAACAGTAGCCAAACCACGCAATCCACCTTTGCGTTTTTCGCACAATTTTTTTATACGTTGTAACTCCATGATTGAAAGACTGTTATCAAATTTTGTTGAAATTATATTTTCGACTTAACATTTTTTAACATGAAAATATATTTTAGGGTTGAAAATATTTATTAGCTTTGCATTGCGATACTTCGGTTATCGCAACGCAACTCGCTGAGTTTAACCGCAAATTTACAAAATAATATGCAGAATACCAAAGAAATTCAATCGCAAAATCAGTATCTCGTCAGAAGGGTATCTCTGACGGATAGCATCAAGAGCATCCCTGCCGGGGTGACCGTGACGTATGATTGCCGCGAAGCCGGTTCTATGGCGAGCGCAAAGTCGGTTGTCAGCCGCCTCAACAAGGCAGCGGGCCGAGAGGAGTATAAGATTACCTCAACCGATGGAAAAGGCGCGTACGTTTGACCCCTTCGGGCACGCGGGATTTGACCCCTCGGGCAAAATAAGAATGACCCCTTAAAAGTCCTGGCGGCGGGGGTCAATGTTATTTTACCTCATTTGGTT
>CAYSJG010000267.1:0-2269 GCA_964431295.1 uncultured Sangeribacter sp.
AAATTTCCAACCTAATCAAGCTATTAAACGCTTAAAACAGCTAAAGAGGGCCCGTTATCGCCTTACCAATAAGATGATGATAAGCAACATTAATATTTTCCAAGGAGACTACGAAGGTGTAGGCTCTTGGGGTGGCTCGGACAGTGCCAACCATGAAGAGAACTGTCTAGTTAGAAAAGTGATAATTCCTGATAAATTCAGTGGCGACGTAAAAGCTTTATGTGAATATGCAGGAATTGAGACAATGACTCCGGGAATGCATATCAAAATGTCTTTACAAGAAGCTTTGTCAATCATCCCGAAGAAAAGAAGAAGAACCGAAAGTTATAAACCATTAATCTCATTTCTGAATGATGAGATGGATATAACATTAGAACTAACGACATTAAAATGTAAGAACCATGGATGACGAAATGAGAGAAATACAGAGGGAACTAAACAAGGGAAGAAAGAAAACTCCTCGTAAGAGCGGAAATAGCGGTGAAAGGCCCTGCAATCCTTTTATAGATCCAATCCAGATTGCAGCCGTCAGCAATAGCACAAAGTGTCCGGAACCGCCATTTACTGTTAGGACTAATGGCAAATACCCTGAATGGGACTATCGTGGTGCCACAATGAGATGCTACTACGCAGGTGGCTTTTGGATTGATGCCACGGGACAAAATGTTATGAGGGCTTTCTTTGATAGAGCCAATTCTGTCATTATCGAGATTAAGCCACTCGAAGTGCACGAAGATGATGGTGGCAGATTTGTATCGGTCATAACAAAAGGGAATTCAATCAAAACCTATTTGAGCGATGCCATAAAAATCTTATTCCCGTCAACGGCAAATAACTCCGGTACTAGTACAACTACTTGGAAAATGGCACCGATAACACCTTCTTCAGTTGTTCCTAATCAGCCTAATAAGCCCAAAGTAAAGCTATTGGAACATGATGGAGATGAATATGGATTCTACTACAAACCGATTGACTCCGATAAAACTCCTTTTTGTGTTTCTGCAAAGGGTGCAAAAGCAGGTGGCGGCTACATTGACTGGACAAACAGGAAATTTAATACCTTCTATCCATATAAGGTTTACAGTAATGCCAATGGAAGACTTAAAGTCAAGGTCAAACAGCAGGATGGAACTTGGGAAGAATATGACATGGCTACCGTTGTCTGTACCGTATTCAATGGAAGTACACTAGATTCAAACCATGTGGTAAAGTTCAAAGATGGTAATATAGGCAACTGTGATGCGGACAATCTATACTGGGGATAATTCCTGAAATGAAGACAGATGAGACTGGCTTGAAACACAGCCAGCCTCTATCGCTTACGCAAAGTAGTGTGTGGGTGTGTGATTTGGTAGTCCACGAAGTGGAATAAAAAAGTGCTCAAATCGCCATAAAATGCTATATATTATTGTATTTCTGTGAAGAAAATATTCCATTCCGGTTTTCAACCGGGTACCAAAATCAAATATACTCACACTCACTTGCGTCAGCAAGTATGGTTCTTCGGAGAAGAGCCTCAATAATCACTTAAAACAATCAGATAAAGATGAAAACAATAATTAAAGAGATACCAAAAGGAATAAGGTATCTTTCAGACTGGGACGGGTTCAATCATCTTCCCAAACATGAACATTACATCCTTGCAAAAGAGATATGCGGCTGTGGAGCTACAGAAGCTTTCATCAAGAGCAATGAGCCTCTGATAATCGCCATGCCGAGAAAACATCTTCTTTTCAACAAATACAGTCAGCATATCGGAGAGAACATTTTCCTTTATCGTTTCTTAAATCAGAAACAATATTTCAGCGACAAAACTCCCACAAAAGCAGATTTGGAACTGTTCGACCGGCTTTTCATTGAGTATATCAGGAATGGAGGCACAAAGATTCTGACCACATACGACTCCCTAGATCGAATAACCGGACTACTCAAACAAGAAGGTGTTGATTTCAATAGGTTCAGAGTGGTGGTTGATGAGTTTCAACAGATAATAGGCGATGCACCCTTTAAATCCACCATCGAGCATCAGTTTTACACGGCATTGAAAAGGTTTGACTCTGTTGTATATCTCTCTGCGACACCATATCTTCAGCGCTATCTGGAGATGGCCGAACAGTTCAGAGATTTGACCTTCATTCAGCTTAAATGGCCAAAGCAGTCAATAAGAAAAGCTGATGTCAATGTTATCAAACTGACCAAATCCATAACAAACAAATGCTGTGAAATTATCAGAAACTACAAATCCGGCAATGTCCCTTATGTTAATGTC
>CAYSJG010000268.1:0-2266 GCA_964431295.1 uncultured Sangeribacter sp.
CAAAAATCGGTCGCCCCTGCGTTAACATTTTTTGTGGGATGGGGTCTTAGTGAGTCTCCCAGGGCTTGAGCATGCCTGAGGAAGAGGAGGGCGCGGTGCCATAGCTCTCCGACGGCTCCATGGTCATGCGCGGATGGGGAAAATCGCCGTAAAACATCATCGGCTGGTCCTTGCTCCAGCCGCGAGTGTAATTGCGCACTATCAGGCGCACAAGGCCGCGAAATGAGCGCATCGCCTGGCGTACCTCCCCAAGCACTTCCGTGAGGTCCGACACCTGTTCGAGTGTAAGTTCGCAAATGCTTTTTCCTTGAGGATTGATCACGCGGGCAAAGACGCGATCACCGTAGCTGATGGGGTAATTTACTGTTCTCATAATATCGATGTTTTAATAGTTTCTGTAATCTCTCAACTCTTATCTCTTAACTCTCATCAATATTCTATTACTTTCTTTGAGCGCAAAATTACCCCATAATAGTGCCAATATATTGCAGTAGAATGTTAAATAATATAATTTTTAACTGACTCAAGTTTCGCAAGCGCGACTTGGAGGTTATAAGGTTATAGAGTATGCCTAAACTTGCAGTCGCTATGTTCGGAATGCGCCGAAATATAATACATCAAGCCGTAGTAAGGCTGTTTTTGTTGCTGTCGGCCTTAATGGCCGGGGCTCTTCCGGCGTATCCGCAGATTGGCATCAAGCAACTTGCCGTCAAACCGATTGAGCCCGACTCTGCCGACTTGCAATACTATGGCAAGAAAAATTTTTGGCGTCCCGCCGCGGAAGTGGTAGGTCTAAACACTACTGTCTGGCTCTACGACCGCTTTATTGTAAAGGCGCCGGGTGCATACATCAGTGGTGCGAGCATAAAGCGCAACCTCACCAGCGGTTTTAAATGGGACTCTGACCAGCTCGGCACCAACACCTTTCTGCATCCCTATCACGGCTCGCTCTATTTTAATGCCGGACGTTCCAACGGCTATAACTTCTGGCAGTCGGAATGCTTCGCCATCGCCGGCTCGCTTATGTGGGAGCTATTCATGGAATGCGAGTATCCTTCCACCAACGATTTTATCGCCACACCCATCGGAGGCGCCGTTGTCGGCGAGACAACCTTTCGTGCATCCGATGCCGTGCTCGATGACCGCACCACAGGTTGGGAACGCTTCGGGCGCGAGGCTGCCGGATTCGTTATCTCCCCCATGAGGGGGCTTAACCGCATATTCACCGGACAGGCATGGCGCATACGCGCCACATCGGGTCATTATTTCGGTACGCCGCCAATCGGTGTCAGACTCTCTTTGGGCTCGAAAACTCTGATTTGCCGTAATGGGATATCCGCCGCAGAGTGGGGAGCTTCGCTACAACTTGACCTTGAATACGGCTATCGGTTTCAACCTACTGTCAAACCCTACGACTACTTCACCGTGAAGGCGGAACTGCAGGCGATGAAGAATCAGCCCCTGCTGAGCCACGTCAGTATCAAGGGACGTCTCCTCGGCCGCAACATCCATGAGGGGAAGAAGGCATCGGCCTCGGTCGGCTTTTATCAGCACTTCGACTATTTCGACTCCGATACCATCAGCAGTCTGAAGAAGGTGCCATATAAGCTCGGAATACCCGCAAGCCTCGGCGCCGGAGTGATGTACAGATATAATCCCGGCAATATATGGAATTTCGATGCGTATGCCCATGCAAACCTCGTGATCCTCGGAGGTATACTTTCGGACCACTATACTACCAACAAGCGGAACTATAACTGGGCCTCCGGCTTCTCGGTGAAGGGAGGTGTCAACTGGGTGTTCAACCGTCGGCATTCGGCCCTGACCGTCAACCACGAGTTTTACCGCCTCTTTACCTGGCACGGCTACAAGCCCGGCCTGGACCTTGCGCAGGCCGACTATCGCACGCTCAATGTGATGGGCGACAAGTCCCAGTCATCGTTTAATGTCACGACAGTGCGCTTCGACACACGCATCTGGCGCAATATCTATGCCTCGTTCGTCTTTGACGGCTATCTGCGCAAAACCCACTACCGGGATTTCCCTGACCACTCATCATACTCTTATACTCTACGGGCCATGCTTTCCTATAAATTCTGAATGATTGTGGGTGTCCGTCGATTACAAGGAGTACGGGGAGTCAGTTGACGAAAAAATATATTATGCCCTCAGTATCAGATTATTTTTGTAATTTTGTAATAGGATCAACTACAAGAAGGTAAAGTCATGAGCAAACTGATTAAAACCGATGCCGAATACTCCCGGT
>CAYSJG010000269.1:0-2262 GCA_964431295.1 uncultured Sangeribacter sp.
CGGTGAAAGAATTATGGAATCATAATCAAGCGCTGACTCAGGAGATACATCGTCATTGAGCACACGCATCCACTCCATGCCGGCAAAGTCGGACTGCCGCCGGATATTCTCCAGCAGTCCTACTATATTGTACACGAATGAATCGTGATTGTCGATGATAAGCACTCTCATAATGATGGGGTCTGTGTACCTGATTTGGCTTTGCAGGTGCAAAATTAGTAATATTTTATTAATTTAGCGATGTGAACACAATTGATAAATCAAAGCTGAGAGTGGAGATGAACCGTCTGGGCGAGTCCCGGACACCATATCTGTGGGCTATATCTTATGATATGGGGAGCGCCTTCATAATACCTTATCCTGAGGAGCAAGAGGAAGTGATGTGGCAGGTGGGAGAGCACGGCAACTGCGGACACCTCTCCGGGCCTGACCAAATCCCGTCGCTTGCAGTCCTGTCACCCCCCTCACCCGAGATATATGCGGATATGTTTGCCACCATAAGAAAGGGGTTGCTGCGCGGCGATTCTTTTCTGGCCAACCTTACCGGCGCCACCGAGGTGGAATGCTCGGGCTCCCTCCGCGATGTTTTTCTCACCTCAAGAGCACCTTTCCGGTTGCTGCTCGACGATCATTTCGTATGCTTCTCTCCGGAGCCCTTTGTAAGAATAGCCGGAAGAGAAATTTCCACCTTCCCGATGAAGGGTACCGCCAATGCAGAAGTAGCGGGAGCGCTCGAGACTCTGCTTGAAGATTACAAAGAGTTGTGCGAACATTACACCATTGTGGACCTTATGCGCAATGACATCAACTCTGTGGCTCACGATGTGCATGTCCGCCGGTTCAGATATGTGGAAAGCATCACCACCGACAGAGGTACAATCCTGCAGACAAGTTCGGAAATAACAGGCACCCTCGCACCGGAAATGCAACACAGGTATGGCGACATCATAATCCCCCTGCTTCCTGCCGGTAGCATCACCGGCGCACCCAAAGAGGCTACTGTCGCTCTGATAAAAAGTGCCGAGCCGGTAAGCCGCGGCTGGTATACCGGAGTATTCGGATATTTCGACGGCGAGGTGATGCAGACAGCGGTGATGATAAGGTGTCTGCAAAGAGACGCTGACGGACGCCTCTACTTCCACAGCGGCGGAGGTATTACGGTCAACAGCCGTGAGAACGAGGAATATGACGAACTGATTGAAAAAATATATCTCCCCAATAATCCGGACAACAATACTTCATGCCATGACGGCGAGTGAATCGAAAGAAAGAACATTTATAGAGACCATCTGCGTGAGGGACGGAGTGTTTGAACGTCTCCCGCTTCATCAGGACAGGATGGATGCCACTTGCCGCGAAGCGTTTTGCACAAAGGCTCCCCGCATGAAGCTCTCCCCGCATGATATCCCTGAGGAATTACGCAGCGGCAAGGCCAAATGCAGGGTGGTCTATGGCCACAAAATAGAGAGCATCGCTTTTCAGAAATATGAACCCCGACACATCAGAAGTCTGAAGATAGTGCATGCCGACGAGCTGGACTACCACCTGAAATATACCGACAGATCGGAGCTGGAGCAACTGCGGATGCTTAAAGGGGAAGCCGACGAAGTGGTGATAGTGAGACGCGGACTTGTTACAGACACATCCTACTCCAACCTCCTTTTCCGGGCCAGTGACCGTCTGTTGACTCCACGCTATCCCTTGCTGCGGGGAGTGATGCGCGAGAACCTGCTGCGAAGCGGAGTGGCCGAGGAAGCGGACATCACCGAAGAAATGCTGAGAGATACGGCCGGCTCATATATTACAGAAGCGATCCTGATCAACGCCATGCTCGCACCGGGAGAGATCCCACCGATACCGTGGACGCGGATATTCTAAAAATGGACGCTCGCGACATCAATATCACAACCAAGCAGGCCAAAAATGTACACAAACATAAAAAAAAGACTCTCTTATATCAATGGAATGTCAGGAAAATATTACCTTTGTCTTCCCCCGACGTTAACAGTTGTTACAAGAGGGGTTATAAGAAATGGAAAAAATCAGCCAGCGTCCTCTGTCTTTTGCTCCATACCTCAAGGAAGTGGTATGGGGCGGCGATGTATTGTATCGCATAAAAGGCATCCCTGACAATGGTGCGCCCATAGGCGAAAGCTGGGAGCTTTCGGATGTGCCGGGTCATGAGACACCGGTAGTATCCGGCCCGTATGCCGGACTTACTCTCCGCACGCTTGTAGAGCGTTACGGAGAGAGCCTCATAGG
>CAYSJG010000270.1:0-2244 GCA_964431295.1 uncultured Sangeribacter sp.
TCATCGGGCCGAGACCGGTGGCCAAAGACCAACGGCATCTTTTTCGCGTAGGAAGATGGAATAAATCAGCACAAGTTCCCGTTGGTCTTAGTGGACCGGCTGCGCTCTACGATTTCATTTGCGGCGATTATATTACTGACGAAGATGAATACATGGACAAGATTTTCCCGACTCGAAGAGAATTGGAGATAACATATGTCGACAAACAAAGTCTCATATATGACGCCAAGATGGTGCTCTATACGATAATATGCATCCTCTACCGCATCTTCGGCAAAAATCCGAAATGGATATTGAACGAACTCACAGCCGACGCTGAATTATCAATCAATAAACATACACAGTCTGACATATGATTCTCGACAAAGCATTGATAGATAAAATCATGGTGGAGGCTGCGGGGTGTCCGCGGCTTCGCATGAATTATAATCTTCATGAGTCGCTGGAGGCTAAGGCGCAGCGGCTTATCAATGTGCTGCTGCCGGGGACTGTCATCCCTATTCATCGTCATCGCAATACTTCGGAGACGTATGTGTTGCTACGTGGTAGGCTTGTTGTCCTTTTCTATAATGATGACGGGGAGGTGGTGAATCGTTTTGAGCTTGACACTTCTTCCGGAAATTTCGGGGTGCATATACCTAAGGGGCAGTGGCATGGTATGGAGGTGATTGAGCCTTCGGCTATTCTTGAGGTTAAGGATGGACCGTACTCACCTATCGCTCCGGAGGATATTCTTAGCCCCCATCCCACAAGGTCTTAGAGTATATTTAGGTTTTGCTCGCGCTTTCGCGCTTGCCTGGCCTCACGCTGAGCCGCTGAGGGCGCGGAGTTGCGCAGAGGAGTTGTTTATTGGGGATTGATTTTGGATGGCTGTTGCGCAGATCTCTTGCCTCGGCCTTCGGCCTTGGCGCTTCGCAGATGGTAGCAGATTGGCGCAGATCTTTTTTCGTTGCTATAAGCTTGATCTGCGGTACTATATATCTTTTGGGTGGCCCTACGGGACACCTGTTTTTTATTATGGGGGCTCGCTTCCAGGGGTGAAATGACTCTACGAGACATTTCACGCCCTGGCTACATTGTTGTCACCCCTACGGGGTGCGCGCCGATGTACGTCGGATTCGAGGCTTGCGCCTCTTGGAGGCAGAGGTCACAGATAGACAGCTGTTCATATATGTTAAACGGGGATGTATCAGTCTGGTGATACATCCCCGTTTTTGGGTATTGGGCCGTTGTGGCGGTGGTTTATCTTATGAAGAGGAGCTCGCGGTATTTGGGGAGGGGCCAGATTTCGTTGTCTACCATGAGCTCGAGGGCGTCGATATGCTTGCGTATCTCTTCCATGAGTGGCCATACGTTGTCGTGGTAGGCGATGGCTTTCTCGCGCTCGCTCTCTTTGCGGTTGGCTACGTGGCGGGCTGCTACCATGTCGTCCACTGTGGAGCGGATGGCGGCCATGTGTTCGGCAAGTTTCTCGATGGAGGCCATGTCGAGGGCTGAGATCTTGTCGGCTTTTTCACCTTTGAAGAGTTCCTTGACGCGATATACATTCTCGAGCAGGAGACTTTCGTAGCGTGTGGCGGCGGGAAGGATGTGGTTGATGGCGAGGTCGCCGAGCACTCGGCTCTCGATCTGGATTTTCTTGGAATACATTTCCCATTTTACTTCGTTGCGTGCCTGGAGTTCTTTGTCGGTGAAGATGCCTGTGCGCTTGAACATCTCGATGCTCTCGGGGCGTTCGTAGGCGTCGTACATGCGGGGTGCGGCTGTCTCTACGTCGAGTCCGCGGCGTGCAGCCTCTTCTTTCCATTCGTCGCTGTATCCGTTGCCGTCGAAGTGGATGGCTCTGGAGTCCTTGATGAGTTTGCGCACTTCTGCGAGGATGGCGTGCTGCTTATCCTCTCCTTTCGCCATGCGTGCGGCCACTTTGTCGGCGAAGATGTTGAGCTGGTCGGCTACGGCGGCGTTGAGGGCTATCATGGCTGATGCGCAGTTGGCGGTTGAGCCTACGGCGCGGTATTCGAAGCGGTTGCCGGTAAAGGCGAAGGGGCTGGTACGGTTGCGGTCGGTGTTGTCGATCATCAGGTCAGGTATCTGGTTGATGTCGAGCGAGAGGCGGTCTTTGCCGTCGACCATGATCTGGTCTGTGTCTTCATTCTCAAGCTGGTCAAGCACTTTTGTGAGCTGAGTGCCGAGAAACATGGAGATGATGGCCGGGGGCGCTTCGTTGGCACCGAGACGGTGCTG
>CAYSJG010000271.1:0-2243 GCA_964431295.1 uncultured Sangeribacter sp.
TTCTCGCGCATGTTGTAATACTGGTCGCTGATTTCAGCTGAGCAGCAGCCGGGGTATTCAGAATTGGTCTTACGTACAAGATGCTCAATCTCTTTCTTGCGGCTTTCGAAGCGCGAACGGTCATGGTCGCGGATGATATATTGCAGGACTGTCTGCTCTACGGAGCCCTGGATGCCGACCAGATGATAGAATCCCTCGTAGCCTTCGGTATGCTCCGGAGTCTCCCAGCGCGGCAGCATTTCGATAAATTGGCTGGCTACTCTGATGGAATTGATCATCTTGTGCTTAGCGGTGCCGGGATGGACATTGCGTCCTTTGATGGTGATGCGTGCGCCGGCGGCATTGAAGTTTTCATATTCAAGCTCGCCGACCGCGCCTCCGTCCATGGTATATGCGAAGTCGGCGGCGAAGCGCTCCACATCAAATTTGTGGGCACCTTTGCCGATCTCCTCATCGGGATTGAAGGCTATGCGGACTTTGCCGTGTTTGATCTCGGGATGCGCCTGCAGCCATGCCACGGCGGAGATTATTTCCGCGATACCGGCCTTGTCATCGGCACCGAGAAGGGTGGTTCCGTCGGTCACTATCAGGTCCTGACCTGTATAATTGAGCAGCTCGGGAAATTCTGCGGGGGAGAGCACAATCCCTTTATCTTGGTTGAGTATAATATCTTTGCCGTCATAATGCTCCACGATGCGCGGCTTCACATGCTTGCCGCTCATGTCGGGAGCTGTGTCGAGGTGGGCTATGAAGCCTACGGTGGGCAGCTCCTTGGAGGTGTTGGCTTCAAGAGTGGCCATGAGGTAGCCATTCTCATCCAGAGTTATTTCGCTGAGACCCATGGCCTCAAGTTCGGTTTTAAGATATCTGGCAAACTCCATCTGTCCCGGGGTGGAGGGTGTCATGTTGGTCTCGTCATCGCTCTGAGTGTCAAACTGCACGTAGCGGAGAAATCGGTCTGTTACATTCATGGCATCAAGTATTGTGAATAGTCGCGGTACGGCGCCCTCGTGGGGACGCTTACGCAACTGCAAAGTTAGCAATTTTTATGACACTTTGGAATCTATATTTTTACATTTTGATTTTTTTTGCTTATTTTGCGTATATGTCAAGAAAAAGATCAGGCGGTAATCGCAGATATAGAAGAGGGAAATCGAATTTCAGTTGGTTGACGGTAATTGTCAGCATTGGCTGTGTGGCGCTTATATGTATAGGCGCTTACGGTCTTGTGGCCAAGGCCGACGCAGACAGGGAGGTGTATGACAGTACCGCCTCGGGCGACATAAAGCATATCCCCGACCTTGAAATAGCCAGGGGGAGTGCGGATTGGCCCGTGAAGAGATATGAGGGTTTTGCACTCGCTTTTGATGAGAGGCGTCACACTCCGGTATGGGTGGGGTGGGAGCTTCTGCGCGACGAGACTGCCGGTGAAGTGGCGCGCTCCAACCGATTCTGGACCGATGAGGATGTATACGGCTGCGCCACCAACGAGGATTATCGCAATTCAGGCTATGACCGCGGTCATATGTGTCCTGCCGCCGACCAGAAATGGAGCAATCAGGCCATGCGGGATTGTTTCTCTTTTGCCAATATGGCTCCTCAGGACCATGCGTTAAACTCAGGAGCGTGGTCGACGCTGGAGAAGAAGGAGCGTCTATGGGCCGCCCGCGATTCTGCGCTCGTGATAGTGGCCGGCCCGATATACAGCAGTGAGAATCCGGTAAAGATAGGTCCCTCGGGAGTCGCTGTGCCGGATGCTTTCTTCAAAGTGCTGCTCGCGCCATATCTCGCTGAGCCACGGGCCATAGGATTTATATATCCCAATGCCCAGGCGCCCGGCAATATGCAGGATTACTCTATGAGCGTGGACAAGGTGGAAGAGATTACAGGACTCGATTTCTTCAGCAATCTACCGGACGATGTGGAGAAGAAAGTAGAGTCCGTATATTCGTTTACTACATGGAACCGTCGATGAATCCTTTGTCAGATACTACTATAGTAGCCGTCTCTACCCCAGCAGGGTGTGGCGGAATCGCAGTCATACGTCTGTCCGGTCCTGAAGCCTTCGCAATTGCCGACAAGGTGTGGCGCGGACGTCCGCTCTCAACCGCTGTATCCCACACCGCTCATCTCGGCGATGTCATCGACGCTGACGGCGCCGTACTGGATACAGCCGTGGCCACCGTATATCGCGCCCCCGGATCATTTACCGGTGAGGACACGGTGGAATTGTCTGTCCATGG
>CAYSJG010000272.1:0-2210 GCA_964431295.1 uncultured Sangeribacter sp.
TTCTGCGTATCTCTGTGCGACAATCGGTCGTCTGACCTTCATAGTGTTGGTGATTTCTCCGTGCATGATGGAGAAGGGGTGCGGGAGAAGGTATATTTTCTTGATTTTCTCGTATTCCGCGGCATCCTTCTGCACCTCGTTGACGCATCCCATGATGAGGTCGTAGACCCTCTTGTCGCGCAGGAGACTCTCTGTGTCGGCGGCATCGATATGATGTGATGCGGCCCAGCTGCGGATCTGGCTGAGGTCGGGCACTACGAGAGCGGTGACATATTTCTTGCGGTCGCCGATGACGGCCGCCATGTCGATGTATTTATTTTCGGCGAGGCGGCTTTCGAGCATCTGTGGTGCGATATATTTGCCGTTGGAGGTTTTGAAGAGGTCTTTGACCCTTTCTGTAAGCACAATGGCGCCGTCGAGAGTAAGATGTCCCGCGTCACCGGTGCGGAACCATCCGTCGTCGGTAAATGCTGCGGCATTAGCGTCGGGATTGCGGAAATATCCGGATGTGACAGTGGGTCCTTTGACGAGTATCTCTCCATGCGGGTCAATTTTGACCTTGACGCCGGGTAGCGGAATGCCTACGGTGCCTATTTCGTATCCTGTCTGTCGGAAGCATGATACGGTGGCGGTGGTCTCCGAGAGTCCGTATCCGATGACGACATCAATGCCGACGGATCTCATGAATTCGCATATTTTGTCACTCAGCGGGGCTCCGGCGGTCGGGAAGAAATTGGGGTCGGGAATGCCGATGGCCTTTTTGAGTCTGTCGAATATTTTTCTGTCCCAGAAGCGGTATTCCTTTTCGAGCAGGAGCGGTACGGGTCGTCCGAGTCGTCGGTAGTTGATATTTCGCCTTCGTCCCACGCTGATGGCTCTGCGGACCATGAATCTCTGTATCGGTGTCATGCCGGCGATTTTCTCTTTGACTCCGGCATATACCTTTTCCCAGAATCTGGGTACGCAGCACATGAGATTGGGCTCGACCTCCTTGATGGTGTCCTGTATGACCCTGGGGTCATAATTGACGGCGATGGGTATACCTTTGGTGATGCAGAAGAAGCACCAGGCCTTTTCGAGTATATGCGACATGGGGAGGAAGGCCATGCTGATGTCGGAGTCTCTGATGGCGGTGAGCATCTTGATGTGCATCTCAATGCAGGCGTTGTAATTGGCGTGAGAGATGCAGACACCCTTGGGTTCTCCGGTGGTGCCGGAGGTATATATGAGGGTGGCGAGGTCGTCCGGGAGCGCTGCGGCGTCTCTCTTCTCCACTTCAGCTCTGATGTCGTCGTCGGCCTCCATGCCGAGTCTTATGAAATCGTCCCAGAAGATAGAGACGGTGTCATCCGGACGGAGTTGTAGTCCGTCATTTTTGTAGATGACGATGCGCGAGATCTGGTGGGGATGTTGTTTCCAGTAATTGTAAGCGAGCGGATACTGATGTGAGTCTCCGACGAAAATCACTTTTGCCTCACCGTTGTGTACGATGAAATCGAACTGTTTCTGCGAGCTTGATGCGTAGAGGGGTATTACGGCGATGCGGTTGTGGAAGGCGCCGTATTCTGTAATAAGAATCTGCGGTGTGTTTGGGGAGCAGACCGCGATGGTATCCTTTTCGAGCAGTCCGAGTCTGCAGACAGCTCTTGCAGCCACATCGACTTGTGCGGCGAATTCGGCTCGGGATGTGGAGAGCCATTCACCCTCCTTTCTCCAGCAGAAGCGATATGCTTCGTGTTCAGGTTGTTCAGCGGCCTTTTGTGTCGCCCAAATCAGCAGATTGTTCATTTGTTGAGATTATAGTAAAAGTCGAGCACATCCTTGGCGGCGGTGAAGGAGCTTTGCTCATTGTTGAGCACACGCATCTCTTTCTGCTCAAGAAGTGCGGCGACTTCCGGTGTGTTGTAAAATTTATTGCGCAGCTGCTCGTTGATGGTTTCGATCATCCAGTATCTGGCCTGTTCGTTGCGCTTGCGTTCGAAATATCCGGTTTTGTCCACGTAAGCGAAATATCTGTCTATCATATCCCAGACCTTATCGATGTCCAACTCGAAGTATCCGGAGTATGTAACAACTTCGGGGAGCCATTTGCTCGGTGTGGGCGGGAAGAGCATTAGCGCGTTGCGGAATTGTGCGGCGGCGAGTTTCGCTCTGTCGATGTTGTCTCCGTCGCATTTGTTGATAGCGATGCCGTCGGCCATCTCCATGAT
>CAYSJG010000273.1:0-2195 GCA_964431295.1 uncultured Sangeribacter sp.
GGAACAGTCGTCAATCAGGAAGTCTGCCCAATGCTTCTTTTTAAGGGCTGACTATTTAGGGCTTACTTCTCTGCAGTCACTTTGTCAGATGGACATCCATCTGCGGGAAGGGGAATGAGAAGCCGCGCTTCGGAAGCTGTTTGTAAAATTCTTCGTTGAGAGTGAAGTATAGCGGCCAATAGTTTTCGCTCTTGGTCCATACTCGGACAGTAAAGTTGATGGAGCTGTCCGCCATCTCCGCAAGGCCGACAAAAGGCTCCTTGCCGGCTTCTTCAAGCACTCGCTTATCGCTCTTGGCGATCTCAAGCATGGCTTCGCGAGCAGCGTCGAAGTCTGTGTCGTAGGCAAGGCAAATTGTCAGGTCGACACGTCTTACCGACTCCATAGAGAAATTATTGATAGATCCTGTAGAGAGTCCGCCGTTAGGGAGGATGATCGACTTATTGTCGGGAGTGTTGATGACTGTATGGAATATCTGTATAGCCTTGACGGTGCCGGCATATCCCTGTGTCTCGATATAGTCTCCCACTTTATACGGCTTCAGCAGAAGGATGAGTACACCGCCGGCAAAGTTCTGCAAGGTGCCGCTGAGCGCCATACCGATGGCAACACCGGCGGAGGCGAAGATAGCGAGGAAACTGCTTGTCTCAAGCCCCAAAATGCCGATGACGGTGATTATAAGTATGAAATAGAGCACCATGTTGATCAGCGACAGCACAAATGTGGTCAGAGATGGATCAATATGGCGCTTATGCATTATTTTGCTGATAAATCCGTAGAGCCTGCGGATGATGAAGCGCCCGGCATAGAATACCAAAAGTGCGATGATGAGCTTAAACGCGAAGTCTACCAATCCGCTCGCCATGTCGGAGAGTATGTCTTCGAGAGAGAGGCCTGAGAACATATCCCAAAAGGATTTGCCATCCTTGGGAGCCGTATCGGCAAGGGATAATGCCGGTATTTCTTGTGTCTGAAGCATTATGTAAGTGATTATTTGGTTGATATTGTTTTATTAAAGGTTGTATTATTAGCGATTGTCTGGTACCAGTCGAGGCTTTTGTAATAATCTGTACGCTCGGTCTCTTCATCTACAAAATGATGTGTGGTCACACCTGAGAAATAGTCGGGATTGACGGCGGTGTATGTTCCTCCCGTGGATGTGAAGAGCATATTGTTGGAGCGCTTGTGTAATACAAATTTGTCAAGCGCGGACCTCATTACCGCATCATCGAAAGCCTTCATGGCTTCATCGTATGCCACACGACCGGTGGGCTTTACATCCATCGGCAGTCCTTTGGATTTATAGTATTCTCCAAAGTCATAGAATTGGTATCCTCTACGTCCGTAATTTGTGAGCAAAAAGCGAGGAGGGATGTCGGCGTCTATTCGTGAGGCGGCTATCTGCACCATCGGCTCTATATCTGTGAGAGAATACACGCCTATTGTCACCGGCAGACTCTGCTTTACATAGTAGTCTGCAAATACATCGGAGGCCTTGATTAAATCCGGGTCGGTTCCGGCGATATACTGTAATGTGTTTTGATACGGCATGCCGGTACCCCACACTTCCGTAGGATATCCCACCATGTATTTGGCTTTATTTCTAAGCTGATAGGCCACCTCAATATTTCCCATATAGCAGCAGTCAAACCAGATGAAGTCGAAGCAATCTTCCGGAATGGCGTCTGCAAGTTCGGTAATGTCACATTGGTCGCTTTGGGTGCCGTACTGATCCTGTCCGAAGGAGCGTCTTTTTTCGTGGACCGTATGGTCGGAGAATGCGGGCTCCCACGCTGTGGAGTGGCTCCAGAAAATTATGCCCCGATTGGATGGAGCGGCGGACGACAATTCAAGATAATCCTCAATGACCGCGCGTATCCTTTTCGGATCTGTAGAATATTGAGAGCGGTCATATTCCTTCACTTTGTCGAATACGGGAAGCCCGTCGCCCGCATTCGCGTCCGACTTGCTTCTGTCGCTTCTGTCGCTGAGTTTGTAAAGGGCCGGAAGCTCTGTCTTGCTGAGATAATAGATATATATTTCCGACTTGTCAAGATCAAGCTTTTCCGCTCCTTCACGCATCTCCTGAATATCTTCATAGAGATAGGCAGAAAGATTGTTGGAGGCTACGGCATATATCAATATCGATGTTTTCGCTTCTGATTTGTCGTCAGGTTGCGGGTCAGGCTCGTCGG
>CAYSJG010000274.1:0-2184 GCA_964431295.1 uncultured Sangeribacter sp.
GAAGCAGCCCTAAATTTTTCTAAGTCATTCTAATGTTTAGCGGACAGTAATAATAAAAATTATATTTTGAGCCACCGCGCAAAAAATCTTGTTCGATGTCTGAAATCGCACTTCGGATATCAGAAGCATCCGTATTGTGAAAAAACTCGTTTGACCAATAGAGCCCTTTCGGATTTTCCTCTCTTCTTAGACGGTGCTTATGCAATTCTATTTCCAGATATTTATGGACAGAATGATCGCGAAAAATGGTATTTTCGTCAATCAGAGCAGGATGCCGGAAAATTTCTGAAAGATTTTCATAGATACGTTTCCACTCCTCCAGACGCACGTTAACACCACGATAAGTATCTCCGACCTTTATGTATTCAGGTATAGACCCTGTGCGGAAAGCATATATCTCAGGGTAGATGCGACCTGTGAGATATTTGTCAATAATTTCTTGATTATGGGCGGAAACACCTAATATCATTTTGAGGATTGATTAGTCTGTGAAAACTCTTTTATTTTGAATGCATAAGGTCGATGAAGCGGATTCTCTTTTTATCTTCGGTTTTGGCGCCCCAGTCGCGTATCAGGCAATAAGTGCCGTTGTGGAGGCGTATGTCGCCGGATTTACATCCGGCACATGGAATAAGTTTAGGCTCGTCAAAATCGAACAATGCTTGTTGTGCTGATGGCTTGTCACCGCATGAGTTGGGAACAACTCCCTTGAGACCATCCATTTGCCAAAAATTCCATGAGATAATGTAGGCTATATAGAGCAGAGATTTAAGCATCGGTTCTTTACCGAATTTGGCTTTGTAGTAATCTATAAAGGTCATCAGAAGGTTCTCACGTGCGAGTAGCAGATTGTCACCCTGCCATTCATAGCCGTAAACATTTTGAAAGGCTACTTGTGCCCATTTAAGCCATTCGCTGGGATTGTCGACATTCTCTGAGACCACACGGAGTTTGCGGTCGAGAAGTCCGATGCGGCGCTCTAACGAAATTGGTTCGCCTGTGACAGCATCGTAGCGACTGACTATGTAAGGAGCTTCGCCGCATGTAATTTCAAGGCGAGTGTCGCGTACATAGTCGCGCCACGTCTTGCCTTCGGGGAAATGAATAGGCTCGATATTTACCGTCCAGATATGGTCATCATTTTCGTGATTGAAAGCATTCTCGCTACATAACCAAGCATTATCGACAAGGTTGTTCTGCGCATTGCAAATCTACGAAGGAGTGAATACCTCAGCCATTTCGCGGCTGCGTTGTTGCTGCTGTGCACGGCTTTTAACTGAGCGTGGCACAATCACCATGCCATTCTCACCGATAATATTTTCTATTGTTATTTGATCGTAATATTGATAGCCTTTGCCACGGTCGGTATAATTGTCGGAAGCCCAAAAGATATTAATCTGATGCTCCGGCGTACTTAAAGTATGGTCTTTAAGCAGCAAAGTGAGCAGTTCGGGCGAAAGCTCAAATATCTCATTTTCCTTTATATCGGCTTGCGGTGTCGTTATCATTATAATTAAGCGAAACTCTCTCATCGCATCTGAATGCCGACCAAAGCCTGTAACGACAACGAGGGAGTTTCATAAAGTTTGTAGGCTCTCGCCCTATTTCTTTTGTGTCAAGCGGTCATTTTCAGATTTGGCTGCTACTACTGGCAAATTTACTAAATAATTCCGGAAAAGCTGTTATGGCGGAGGAAATAATTAGTAAATATGTGGTGGTTGTGTCCGGGGCGACGGGGGAGGGGATGGGACGGTGGGTCAGGATTTCTTGACTGAAAATCCGAATTTGCCGAGCATATCTCCGAGTCCGAAGTATTTGCCGTGGACGTATGCCATAAGGCCGGCCTTCTTGAGCGAAAAGGCTCCCGTGGATGGGTCGATATAACGGTCGTCCGCGCGGATGGCGAGCACTTCAGCCATCATCATGTGATGACTGCCTAACTTCATTACCTCTCTGACCCTGCATTCGATGGAGAGCGGTGACTCCGCGACGGTCGGTGATTTCACCGTCTCCCCGGGCAGGGGAGTGAGCCCGGTCTCTTTCCATTTGTCATATTCGCTGCCGGAGCGTACGCCGGCCCAGTCGGTGGCGCGTGCCATCGCTTCGGTGGTGAGATTGAGCGTAAACTCCATATTCTTCAGTATCAAAGGATAGGAGTGACGTTCCGGTCTCACTGAGATGTAT
>CAYSJG010000275.1:0-250 GCA_964431295.1 uncultured Sangeribacter sp.
TATCTCCGAATAGCCGGCGAGGGCGTTGATACCCTCCTGGATACGGGCACCGCCGGAGTCGTTGAGGCCGATGCAGGGTGCGCCCATCTTCATGGCCATGTCCATTACCTTGCAGATCTTCTGCGCCATGGTCTCGGAGAGTGAACCTCCGAACACGGTGAAGTCCTGTGCGAATACATATACCAGACGGCCTTCGATTGTACCGAAGCCTGTGACAACACCGTCACCGAGGATATGCTTCTTGTCCTGG
>CAYSJG010000275.1:260-2173 GCA_964431295.1 uncultured Sangeribacter sp.
AGTTTGTGCAACGATGTGTCACAAACATATCGAGCTCCTCGAAGCTGCCTTCGTCAAGAAGCTGCGCGATACGCTCGCGTGCTGTATATTTGCCTCTGGCATGCTGCTTCTCGATAGCCTTTTCACCTCCGCCGAGACGGGCCTCGGCGCGTTTTGCTATGAGTTCCTGAATTTTTTCTTCCTGTGTGCTCATGATTTTATTTATCTGAGTGCTTCCGGATTTGTGCCGGAATTATTTTTTAGAGGGATCTTCGCAGAGCTCTGTCAGCACTGCCTCGGTGCTCTTGGGATGAAGGAATGCGATCTGCAGACCATCCGCACCTTTGCGGGGAGCCTTGTCGATAAGGCGGATGCCTTTCTCCTCACACTCTGCCAGAGCGTTAGCCACACCGTCCTCGATGGCGAAAGCCATGTGATGCATACCGCCGCGACCGCCGTTCTTTTCGATAAACTTGGCGATAGTGCTTTCGGGACATGTAGGCTCGAGGAGCTCGATTTTGGTGTCGCCGGCCTTGAAGAAGGCGGTTGTCACTTTCTGGTCCTCCACTACTTCACGCTTGTAGCACTTCAGGCCGAGTACATTCTCATAATACTTCACTGCCTCTTCGAGATTCGGCACTGCTATGCCGATGTGTTCGATATGGGAAATTTCCATCTGTTTAAGATTTAAAGTTATATTGTTGTTTGATAAGTCTTTTTTTGCGCGGATATAGCCGCTCAGCAAAATTAGCCAAATTAAGCGGATTGACCAAATAAAAACATATATATTTCTCAGGCGACACGTATTAGCAGCCAAACACATTGGAATGTCGGATTTTTTTACGATATTTGCATGATGAATGCACGCGTCATTCATCGTGACGTGAATGCTTCTCATATATAATCGACACGCATAAATCACTTAAACACTACCAAAGAAGCTATTCTTATGACGATTACCACTTCAACCATAGCTAATTTACTTGACGGCACCGTGGAGGGAAACCCGGAAGCCACCCTCACCGGATTCGGCAAAATAGAAGAAGCCGGACCCGGTGAGCTTACTTTCATATCCAATCCGCATTATGCCCACTATATACACACCACTCAAGCTACAGCCGTCCTTGTAAACCGCGATTTCGAGCCGGGTCAACCGGATGAAGCCGCTGTATCGGAAGCGGCCAAGCGTCCCGCTCCGGGCACCAAAGGGGGAGTGACACTTATTCGCGTGGAGAATTCCTACTCCGCTCTCGCACATCTGCTGAAATATTACGAGAGTTTGAAGCCCGTCCCAAAGGGGATCGAGCAGCCATGCTATATCGCAGAGGGTGTCACGCTCCCGCAGGACGTATACATCGGCGCATTCGCCTATATAGGCACGGGAGCGAAAATCGGTCAGGGTGTGAAGATCTACCCGCAGGCATATATAGGTCCCGGAGTGACGCTCGGCGACGCCACGATAATCCGCGCCGGAGTCAAGATATACGAGGGTTGTACTATAGGCAAGCAATGCATACTGCATTCCGGATGCGTCATCGGAGCCGACGGATTCGGCTTCGCGCCTAATGCCGAGGGGGAATATGAGAAGATTCCACAGACCGGCAACGTCGTTATAGAGGACAATGTGGAGATCGGAGCCAACACTTGTGTGGACAGAGCCACTTTCGGAAGCACCGTAATAGGCCGCGGCACAAAGCTTGACAACCTGATACAGCTGGCGCACAATGTGCGTGTGGGCGAAAACAACGTGTTTGCCGCTCAGACAGGTGTGGCGGGTAGCACCGTCATCGGCTCCGGCAACCGTGTAGGAGGCCAGTGTGGCTTCGCCGGACATATCACCATCGGAGACCACAATGAATTTGGCGCACAGACCGGCATACCCAATCACGTGGGCGACGGCAAGCGGCTCATCGGTTATCCCGCGGTCGACGCAC
>CAYSJG010000276.1:0-2157 GCA_964431295.1 uncultured Sangeribacter sp.
CTCCGGGTGAGGATGCCTCGTCGTTTTCTACCAGTGGCACCCACATGGGGCAAGCCTTCTCTGTGACGGTCATCTCAGCAAAGAGCTTGATGGTCTCGAGTCGGTATGAGTGGGAGTCGACGGTGCCCTGTGTGGCCATGATGCCTACATGTGCGTCCGGTGGGAGATCAGCGAGCGCTTCAACTGTAGGGATGATAATTCCGAGTACGCGGTGGTCGGGGGCGAGGTGTGGGAGGTCGTTTTGCTGGATGGAGCGGAGTGCCTTTGCGGAGGCGGTGTTGCATCCGAGTATCACGAGCTTGCATCCTTCGGCGAAGAGTTGTCTTACGGCCTGGAGAGTATACTGATATACAATATCAAACGACCGCGAGCCGTAAGGCGCGCGGGCGTTGTCTCCTAAGTATATGTAATCGTATTCCGGAAGTGCGGCTCTTATGTCCCTGAGGATAGTGAGTCCTCCGTATCCGGAGTCGAATACTCCGATTTTCATTATTTCAGTCCGAGTTTTCCTTTTACGAGGGATGTGATGTCCTCAGCGGGTGCGGAGTAGTAGAAAGTGATCTGCGGGTCGTTGTTTTGTACGAGCGTATAGTTGCCTTCCTTGCCGACGGATTCGATGGCATTTTTGATTTCCTGCATGATGGGGGCCATGAGCTCCTGCTGCTGCTTCTGCAGGTCCTGCATGATCTGCTGCTCGAATACCTGAAGCTTCTGGCTGCTCTCCTGGAAGGCGGTCTGCTTGCGTTCGCGGATGGCGGGGAGTTCGTCCTCCTTCATATTGGCGAGCTCGTCATACTGCTTCTTGAGTTCTTCCTGAAGCGCGTTGTATTCAGTCTCGTATTTCTTCTGCATGTCTGCGAGCTTCTGCTGTGCGGCCGTAGTGGCGGGCATGGCTGCAATAACTGCGTTGACGTCTACGAGTCCGATTTTGACGGTCTGTGCTGACACGAGCATGGGGATGGCAATCATGATTGCCGCGATGATTCTTTTAATCATTTTATCTGTTAGCTATATTTATTATCTGTATGAGATTGTACGGATGTGTGCAAAGATAGTGATTTTATTTGGAATAGCCGAGTTTTGCGAGCACATCATTGCTGACGTCGATGCGCGGAGATGCGAAAACGATGCTTTGCGAGCTTGCGCGGTCGAATATGACCTGATATCCCTTTTCTTCTGCTACAGCTTTGACAGCGTTGTATACATCCTCCTGTATGGGCTTCATGAGGCTCTGGCGCTTCTTGTAGAGTTCACCTTCGGGTCCGAAGTATTTATTGCGAGTATCGGTGACCTCTTTCTCTTTGGCCACAATTTCCTCTTCGCGTTTCTTTTTCTGGTCGTCGGTGAGAAAAACCATGTCGGACTGATAGTTCTGATACATGGTCTGTGCCTGCTTGGAGAGCTCGTTGACCTCTTTTTCCCATCTGAGGGAGACCTGGTTGAGCTGTTCGTTGGCCATTTCGTAAGCGGGTACGTTGCGGAGCACGTAGTCCATATCTACGAGCGCGAATTTTTGTGCGAATGCTCCGGCGGTGCATATCAAAGCGAGAGCCAGAACTGTCAGTATTCTTTTCATAGTGATTTGATTGAGTTGGTGTATGTGCCGATGTAGGCCGGAATATCAGTTAGACGCGCCGTGTGGCAAATGGTTTATAATTTTCACATTTTTTAGGAAACAGTCTTTAAGTCTGGTGTCGGCAGCCTTAGAATTCCTGTCCGAGCACGAAGTGAAGTTGTCCTCCTCCTCGTCTGCCCCAGACCTTGTCGAATCCGTATCCCCAGTCGATGCCGAGAAATCCGAGCATGGAGAGGTATACTCTGACGCCGACTCCGGCCGAACGCTTGAGATTGAAGGGAGAGAATTCGCTAATGGATGTCCAGCAGTTGCCGGCTTCGGCGAATGCGAGAGCGTAGATGGTGGTGGAGGGCTGTAGCATGAATGGGAAGTGGAGCTCGAAGGTGAATTTGCCGTAAGCGTATCCTTCATAACCCCAGGGGGTGAATTGTCCGTTGTCGTAGCCTCGCATGGAGATGGTCTCCGTGGCGTATGTGCCGGAGCCGGACATGCCGTCACCTCCGAAGTAGAATGTCTCGAAGGGGGTCTTGATATACTTGTTGTATGATCCGAGGAGTCCGAAGTCGGCGCGTGTCATGAGT
>CAYSJG010000277.1:0-2152 GCA_964431295.1 uncultured Sangeribacter sp.
TTTTTCTCCGGGTGCTCTTTCTGTGGATCAGAAGGGGAGGGGATCCTCTCCGGGGAGGGGTGTCAGGTCGGGACCGGTGCCGAAGGGGGAAGGTCCTGAAGGTCCTGAGGGTCCGGCGAAGGTATATCCTCCGGCGTCCTGGGCGGAAGCGGGAGCGTTGTCAAAGGGATTGTCGGCGGCTATGGGGGTGCCTCTCTTTTCGCGGTTAAGTTTGGAGGGAAGTACTTGCGACTGTCCGGCTGCCAGGGCCTCCTGTACCATGCGGTATCCCTCTTCCCAATTTTCGAAGCGTGCGAAGCGGTTGACAAATCTCATCTTGATGTCTCCGACGGCGCCCGAACGATGTTTTGCGATGATGAACTCCGCCAGGTCGCGGATGTCGTTGCCGTCCTTGTCTTCATTGCTTTTGGTATAGTATGCGGGACGGTGTATGAAGCATACGATATCTGCATCCTGCTCTATGGCTCCGGACTCTCGCAGGTCGGAGAGTACAGGCCTTTTGTCCTCGCGTGTCTCAGTGGAGCGGTTGAGCTGAGAGAGCGCTATGATGGGTATGTTGAGCTCTTTGGCGAGGCTTTTGAGTGATCGTGAGATGGTGCTGACTTCCTGCTCTCGGCTTCCGAGCTTGAGTCCGGAGGCATTCATGAGCTGCAGGTAGTCGATCATGATGAGCTTGACTCCGCGCTCCCTGACGAGGCGTCGCGCCTTTGTGCGCAGTTCGGTGATGGAGAGGCCCGGTGTCTCGTCGAGATATAGCGGCGCACCGTATACCGTGCGGAGGCGTCGGTTGAGGCGGTCAAATTCCTCGGGGCTTAGTTGTCCGCTCTTGATTTTCTCGCCTTCGAGGTCGGCGACATTTGATACAAGTCGTTTCACAAGCTGTACGTTGGCCATCTCCAGGGTGAAGATGGCTATGGGGATGTTGTAGTCCACAGCCATGTTTTTGGCCATGGAGAGCACGAAGGCAGTCTTGCCCATGGCGGGACGGGCGGCGATGATGATGAGGTCGGAGTTCTGCCAGCCGGAGGTGACTTTGTCCAGATCATGGTATCCGGTCTGGAGGCCGGAGATGCCGCTGTCGTTTTGCCGGGCGGCCTGTATCTGCTCGAGTGTCTGGGTTAGCACCGGATCTACCTGTGTCACTTCGCGCTTGAGCTGATGCTGCGAGATGTCGAAGAGGCTGCTCTCCGCCATCTGCAGAAGCTCCTCCACATCGTTGGACTCATCGAAGGCCGCTTCCTCTATCTGGGAGGCGAATGAGATGAGCCGGCGGGCGATGGCTTTCTGGGCTATGATCTTGGCATGATATTCCACATCCGCCGCAGAATATACGCGGGCTGTCAGCTCGGTGATATGTATGGCGCCTCCCGCCTCGGCGAGAGTGCCGTTTTTGCGCAGCTGCTCGGTGACGGTCATCATGTCGATGGGCCTCTGATTGAGGCCGAGGGTGCTGATGGCGTCGTATATCTTCTGATTGACCGGGTCGTAGAAGGATTCAGGGGTAAGGATGTCGCATACATTCATATATGCGTCCTTCTCGAGCATCAGCGCGCCGAGCACCACCTCCTCAAGCTCCAGGTCACGTGGAGGAAGTTTGCCGGTGGCGTCTACCGGCGGTTGGGGTCGCTGCCGCGGTTTGCGGCGGTCGTAGGATGAGTCATTGTTGGCCATGTCGGCAAAATTACGAAAAAAATGGCGAGCGGCGAACTGCGGAGCATTAAAAAAGTATGTCGAGGGCGCTCATAAGCAGCAGTGTCATCGATATTATCAGCAAGAGCATGGCGGTGAGCTTGAGTATGTCGTTGAGGTCTCGCCCATGCATACCGCGCATGGCGCGCCATACCTGCCAGCCGAGAAAGCATCCGCAGATCGTGGCGCCGACGGCCATCCATCTGAGGGGAGTGTGGTGGAGCAGTGCTGTCGAGGTGAGCAATATCAGCGGTATGCCGGCAAGCACGTTGATGAGATAGACCGTCGACATTATCCCTTTGCCGAAGATTACGGCTGTCGTCTTTTTGCCGGCTTTGCGGTCATCTTCTATGTCTCGGTAGTTGTTGACCACCAAAACGTTGGTGGCGAGCAAGCCTACTCCCCCGGCTATGGGGAGGGTGGCGAAGACTGTGTCGGGACCGGGACATTGAAGCCATGCCGT
>CAYSJG010000278.1:0-2134 GCA_964431295.1 uncultured Sangeribacter sp.
GCCGAGGGCGCAGTAGGCGTGCTCTATGCCATAGAGCTGAAGACCGCTGAGACTCCCGCCGCTCTGCGTGCGGAGAAGGAGGAGGAATACCGCAAGCTCTTCGCCAATCCCTACAACGCAGCTAAGTATGGCTACATCGATGATGTGATAGAGCCGCGCAACACGCGTTTCCGCATCATCCGCGCCCTTCAGATGCTGGCTACCAAGAAGCAGACGAATCCTGCCAAGAAGCACGGCAATATTCCTCTGTAAGCCCGAGATCGGAATTTTTTTCTGTCAGAATAAATTAAGAAATGATAAAGAAAATATTCATACCGCTGACCATGTCGCTTCTTCTCCTCGGAGGAGGAGCGGCCTGGGCACAGCAGGACGTGGAGCAGCCGGTAGCCGCTCAGACCGAGGTGTCAGCCGCGGATGAGGGTGCCGCTGACCAGTACGTCCCCTCCGAAGAGGTCAACAGTGTTCAGGAGAGCGAAGTGGCCGATGATATGACACAGGCTGAAAAGGCCGAGAATGTCAAGGAAAACGACAGCTGGGGTGGAGCGATCACCATCATTTCGATGACCATCGTTCTTTCTGCCCTGATAGTACTGAGCATCCTCTTCCTCGGATTTGGTAAGATCTCTTCTAAGCTTCTCAGCCGCAAAAAGATGCAGTCCCATGGCGTGGATTCCAAGGCAGACAGTGAGGACCACGTCAGCGAAGTGGACAGCGGTGAGACTATCGCAGCCATCAGCGCCGCTCTTGCCGAGCATTTCAGCGGTGAGCATGACATGGAGGACACAATCCTGACCATACGTCGCATGAAGAAGGCTTATTCTCCCTGGAATTCAAAAATCTACGGCCTGCGCGAGACTCCTGTGCTGCAGCACAATCCCGCACGCCCTCTCCCCAAAAATCTCAACGTAAGATAATCAGTCACAATGAAAGAATACAAGTATAAGATCAACGGCATAAAATTCAATGTAGCCGTTGGCGATGTCACTGACAATACTGTCCACGTCGAGGTCAACGGCGTGCCCTACAATGTAGAGTTAGACAATGGTAAGACAGTAACTCCTGTAGCTAAAGTCTCCGCACCCAAAACCGCCGCAGCCGCTCCCCGCACGGAGACAGGCGAGAAAGTGGTCAGCAAGCCTGTAGCCGCTTCCACAGGCGCTTCCGCCGTAAAGAGCCCGCTGCCCGGCACCATCATGAGCTTCAGCGTGTCCGAGGGTCAGCAGGTCAATGCCGGCGACACCGTATGCGTGCTCGAGGCCATGAAGATGGAGAATGATGTCCATACTACCAAGGGTGGTACGGTCAAGAAGATTCTTGTCGGCGTAGGGGACGCCATTCTTGAAGGTACCGATATCATGATTATCGAGTAAGACGCATATTTGTATAAAGCTGTAAATTTCAAATTATGCTTTTGCTCGACGCTTCAAGCTCTTTCAGTGCTTTCCTTCATGACAGCATAGAGACATTCTGGCATTTTACCGGATTCTACAACTGTGAGTGGACGAATCTGGTAATGCTCGCTGTGGGATGCTTCTTCGTATGGCTGGCCATAAAGAAAAATTTTGAGCCCCTTTTGCTGGTGCCTATAGGTTTCGGTATGCTGCTTGGCAACATACCGTTTCAGCCCGGCATGGAGATAGGTATCTATGAGGAAGGCTCAGTGCTCAATATCCTTTTTAACGGTGTGCAGAAAGGGTGGTATCCTCCGCTGATCTTCTTGGGCATCGGCGCTATGACCGACTTCTCGGCTCTTTTGGCCAATCCTAAGCTGATGGTCATCGGTGCCTGTGCGCAGTTCGGTATATTCGGCGATTATATGCTCGCGTTGCTCTGTGGCTTCGATCCATTGTCCGCAGGCTGTGTGGCAATCATAGGCGGTGCAGACGGTCCTACTGCCATCTTCACTACTTCCAAGCTCAATCCCGCTCTTCTTGGTGCGGTGGCCGTATCGGCGTATTCCTATATGGCTCTCATACCGCTGATCCAGCCTCCGTTGATGCGTCTCTTTACTACTAAGGAGGAGCGCCTGATCAAGATGAAGCCTGCACGTGTGGTATCGCAAAACGAGAAGATTATCTTCCCCATTGTCGGGTTGCTGCTGACCTGCTTCGTAGTGCCCTCCGGCATACCTCTG
>CAYSJG010000279.1:0-2118 GCA_964431295.1 uncultured Sangeribacter sp.
ATTCAGCGATATAGCCGGCAGTGAGCTCCATGTACTGGTGGTTGATAAATCCGGAGGGACCCATGAGGAAGCCGTAGAGGCGACACTCTTTGTTGAGCTTCTTGATGCCGTCGAAGATACCGCTGACCACATTGTGGCCGCCGGGAGCCTGACCGCCGGAGAGGATGATGCCGACGTTGAAGGGTTCTTCTACTCGTGTGGGGTTGGTGTCCTCCTCAAACTGTACCACCGGCATGCCGTATGTATTGGGAAAGAGTTTTTTGATCTCTTCCTGATCGGCCACAGACTCGGTGGCTTCTCCGATTTTCAGTTTTACAGCGCCTTGCAGGGCTTTGGGGAGTTTGGGCTGATAAGCAGCTCTGACTTTTTGAAGTGCACTCTTTTTCATGCTGGAATATACCTGTATTTATCTCTATATTTGTCTATGAGGGGTTATTGAGTGCAAAATTACAAATTTTTTTCCTTATATCCTTTAAAAAACTCTAAATTTCAATTATTTTTCAATCATGTTGTTTCGGTTTTTTGAATCGTGAGTAGGTGGATCTGAGCCATCCCGGCACTACAAATGCTCCGGCCATAAGATAGATATAGTATGTGGCTATCCGCCAGATAATGGCGAGCACTATGGACATGCCGGTTATGCTTATGAGATCGCCGTAATATGACGAGAAGAGCCATTCCCCCAGTCCGCTTCCCCCAGGTGTCGGACTGACCATGAGTATAACCCATATTATCGCCTGGCGTGCGAAGATAATCCACTGCATGGGATCCGCTTGCGGCAGCAGTCCGAAGAAGATGGCGTTGACCGCAAGGAAGCGGCTTGTCCATGAGATGGCTGTTGCTCCGAATGCCTTGAGCCAGAAGCGCAGGGAGCGTGACCGCAATTCAGCAGATGTGGCGATCATATTGTCGGCCAGACTGTCAGCCTTTGCCGCCCATCGGCGTAGCAGCTTGAGTCTGAAGAGCCTGTGGATAATCTTCCGGATCCATGCCGGATTGCGGATTATGCCGAAAAACAGGAGAAGTGTATATGCGAATATCCCTCCGTATATTAGCCAGAAGCTCCACTGAATGCCGGTAGAGAAAGCATGTTCGCCTGAAGCGAAGAGTATGTCTGAGGGAGTAAGCAAGATTATCAGGGGACAGGTGATGACAAAAAAGAGCTCGTCAAGCAGCAGTGTGGTGATCATCAGCGTGGTGGCGCGTCCGAACTCTATTCCTTTGCTGTTGAGAAACACCATGCCGAGTGAGCTTCCTCCCACTGCCGAGGGGGTGATGCAGGAGGTGAATTCACAGAGCATGCATACCTCCAGCGCGTGTTTCCAGCTCAGCGTGTCGCCGGTGAGTACTCTGAAGCGCCATGTCAGTCCGAAGTCGCGGCCGAAGATGGCGAGCAGAATAAGGAAAATCATCGGGATGGTACGGCTGTCAAAGCGCAGAGACGCCAGTGCCTGCATCATGTCGCGGTCGCCGGCTTCATGCTTGAGCATGAGCGCCACTACCGCGATGCCGATGAATACAGGCAGAAGTACCTTCCATACGGAGAAGAGATTGCCGGTGTTATCTTTTTCTCTCATTTATTGCAAAATTAATCAAATTTTCGGATTAATTTATTAATTTTGTGAGTAGCGGCAGAAATGTCATCTGACCTGCCGCATGTTAGTTCAACCAAACATCACAACTTATATGAATCTCAATCTTCAACGCTCATGGCGTCTCTTACTGATGGCGATGTCCGCCATGCTTGTCGGCGCCATGGGATACGCAAAACCTGTCGACCCCTCGGGAGCAATAGCCATAGCCGAGGATTTCGTCAGAGAGGGAGCATCTCAATCCGCGATGCGCGCCCCTGCGCTTACACAGTCTCCCGCCGCGGTGGCATATACCTCCCGCTCGGGGCAGACTGATTGTTTCTATATCGTGAATATCGGCGACGGTTTTGTCATCGTGTCTGCAGATACGCGGCTCCCGGAGGTGCTCGGATATTCAGCTGCCGGCGCTTTTGACATAGACAAAGCCTCCGACAATATGAAGTGGTGGCTCTCGCAGTATGAGCAGGAGATAATTAATTATCTGCCCTCCGCTCCCGAGACAGCGGCGTCAGAAGTAAACATCAGG
>CAYSJG010000280.1:0-278 GCA_964431295.1 uncultured Sangeribacter sp.
ATGGCTACACACAATAACTTCGGAGACTGTTCCACCCATGACTATATAAGCCGGAGACCTTCATAATCATCAATCTCAATGAGGGAAGCATCGAATTTTTCGTCAAGGATTTTTGTTCTTGCATCCATATATTCCTGAATCCATATCACATCATGTCCCTCTCTGCGGAGGGCATGATAAATCGGTTCTCCGGTACGTTGGTCGGGTTCATAGAGTAGAATCTTCATATACTAATGAATATGGTGTTTTTGATGTTAAGCGACAATAGCTAAGGGGAT
>CAYSJG010000280.1:288-2103 GCA_964431295.1 uncultured Sangeribacter sp.
ATGATGCTGTAAGCTGCAACAACCCTCGTATGAAAAGCCGTTTTACGCTATAAAACAGATTCTAACCTTGTAATGTTTGCAAAAAGTATAACAATCAAGCCGCATTTTGCGCAAAAACATAAAGTTGTGAGAGGGAAATATAAAGCCTATTTATGTTTTCACTTTATGTTTTAACACAATTTACATCGTACATATTTACATATCCCACAGATAGACAGTAGTTTATAAAGTCATTTATATTTTTGAAAACCAAATCGATGCCCAAGAGTTATGCTTTCGTTAAAAGAATTTCATAACAAGCCCTAACCCCCAATGTTTATGACAAATATCAACACAATCGTTGAGGCGGCATTCGTAAGGCATATCATCAATGATGAACTTGACGAAATCAAAGAGGCTTTTGAGTCCTTTGCCTCTCATCTGATAAACTTCATCCACGAGCCAGTTCACTGGGTCGAGAAGCATCACTGTCTTGTAAGGCTGAATGCCATATTCCATGTGCATACGCTTAAAGTCAAGAGTGACATCTCACATACCTACTTGTCTCTTGCCCTCTCACTGATAAAGACAATGAAGGAGCTGCTGCTTGAAACTCAGAAAGCAAGCGCGGATACGATAAGATCCTTTCGTTCCGGATTCTCCACTGGTGATGACGCTATCAGATGGACAGGAGGTAACGGAAATCTATATGAGTTGCTGAACGCTCTCCAGATAAGGAAGTGTTTCAACAACGGAAATATAGAAACCAACGTACTCGTTCCTTATATTGCCTCAGTATTCAATGTTGACATCAATGTCGATGGATGCTATGAATCCAAGCGTACCATGAAGCAGCGCAAAGGTAAAGGCGACAGAAAATATAACCGTAGAAATATGCTTGACAGTCGTTCCTATTTCTGCGATGACCTCAGCGACTGTCTCAACGACAATCTTGTTGCTCAGGAAAAATCAGACGGAAGAGCAGCCAGAAAAAGTACTGTTGTCTGAAATGCCATGACATACAATATACAGCGACAGCCGACACCCTTTCGCAAGGATGCCGGCTGTCTGTTCATTTAACTCCTCTTCGTTCAAGCAGAGCCTGAACATCGCCAAGGCGATAGTGGATTTTGCGTCCTACCTTCACAGGGACGAGTACACCAGCCTTGGCCCAATTATGTAATGTGGTATGGCAGACTCCGAATTTCTGCATCACTTCAGGTTTGGTAAGCAGTTTCTCAACTGCATTGTCGGCTGCCACGGGACAGACCTCGCCGAGTATTCTCTCGACAAGACGGTCTCCGAGCATTACGAGGTCAGAATATTTTATCGTTATATTGAAATCGGTGATACCGCTTTCAATGAGTGTATTGATATCAATCATGCGGTTTGGGTTCCTGTCGGATTGTTAAGTGTGCCAGTCCCTGACAGGTTTTGGACTGGCACACATTATAATTATAGTTTAGGACCGGCGGCGCGAAACCCTCCGGGTGGAGTAGCTCCGCATCCTCCGATTATTATACGGGAACTAAACGACTCACGCTGGCGGTAGATGTCGGCTGGCTCCGCAACCATCGACTTTTTCGTGTCGGTGGTAGGAGTATCAACTGTGTTGACCTGCTTGTTTTCCTCGCCGTCCTGTTCCTCTTTTTTGGGAGCGAGTTCTGCGGTAATTTTGCGGTCGAGGGCGGCGAGTTCGGATTTGAGCTGTTTCAACTCGTCCTCCTTGCCCCACTGCTTGGTGACGATGGCTTCGAGCTGGGGAACATCGGCTTTGAGTCTGGCGGTGCGTTCCTCATACTGGGCGATGATGCCGGGTATCTTCTCCAGAGCGTT
>CAYSJG010000281.1:0-2053 GCA_964431295.1 uncultured Sangeribacter sp.
TGATGACCAGAGGATATGGAGCGGTGACGGTCTCCACACCGCTTTCTATACGGCGTGTCACAGTCACTGTACCGTTTTCGGCGTTGACGATTTCTTCGGCATAAGTCACCTGCGGAAGACCGAGTTTCTCAGCGATCTGCGGTCCTACCTGTGCGGTGTCGCCGTCGATGGCCTGTCTGCCGCCGATAATGATGTCGTAATTTCCGATTTTGCGTACTGCAGCGGAGAGCGCGTAGGAGGTGGCGAGCGTGTCGGAGCCTGCGAAAGCTCTGTCCGAGAGCACTACGCCCTTGTCAGCGCCGCGATAAAGTCCTTCGCGCACGATTTCGGCGGCGCGGGCCGGTCCCATGGTCAGTATGGTCACTGTGGAGCCGGGATACATTTCCTTGAGTCGGAGCGCCTGCTCGAGAGCGTTGAGGTCTTCAGGGTTGAAGATCGCAGGGAGCGCCGCACGGTTGACTGTGCCGTCTGCTTTCATGGCGTCCTTACCCACATTGCGTGTGTCTGGCACCTGCTTGGCGAGCACAATGATGTTCAAACTCATAAGTCGCTATATTTTGGATTGATTATTCTATTTTAAGGTATAAAATACGCCGTGTTATGCTGTCGCCGTGATGATATGCGGTCGAGCGCACGCTTGGCGGCTGAGCGCAAAGATAATAAAATTTATTGAATTAGAGGGTTGCAGATTGCAGGAAAAGGATTAAATTTGTGATATGAACAGCAATAGAGCAATCATTTTAGCCACCTTACTCCTCTCCGGAGGAATGACCGTATGCCAGGCACAGTCATCGCGTCAGTCATCGGGCAGCGACCCCGCGGCTCTTCTTCAGAGCGGGCGGGAAGCTTTCATGAACTATGATTTTGAGGCGGCCTCCGGATATTATGCCGATTATGCGGCGCGCATGAAGCGGCAGCGTAAGGAGGTCTCTTCGGAATATGAAAAGTTGCAGAGCCAGCTGGATATGGCGCAGCGTCAGCTTGAGCGTGTGCAGAAAATCACTGTCATAGACTCCCTTGCGGTACCTGCGGCAGACTTTTTCAAGAATGTGCGTGTGCCGGCCTCTGCCGGATATCTGCTTCCGGCAGCCGAGATACCGTTTCCCGAGGGGCGCGAGCAGGCCACGATGGCCTTCACGCCCGAATCGCAGTCGCTGATGCTCTGGGCGCAGCCGGACTCTCTCGGACAATTCAGGATTGTAGAGAGCCAGCGTCTTATCGACGGGAGATATTCAGAGCCGGTGATGGCAGATGATCTCCTCAATGGCGGCGGTGACGTAGACTTCCCGGTATTGAGCGCTGACGGTTTCACTCTTTATTTTTCCGGTGACGGTGAAGGCTCCATGGGAGGATATGACATTTTCGAGACAGTGCGTGACGCTGACAGCGGCTCGTATCTCGCGCCGAGCAATGTCGGCATGCCTTTCAACTCCCCCTATGATGATTTTCTGCTTGTCAAGGATGAGGAGAATGGTGTGGGATGGTGGGCCACCGACCGCAATCAGCTCGGTGACGAGATCACACTATATGTATATATTCTGCCGGAGGTGCGCGAAAACATCGACCCGGAGGTGGAGGATGCCGTGGCGCGGGCGCGTGTCGCAGACTATCGCTCCACCTGGGATGCGGAGAAGGATTATGAGGCGCTTGCCGGTGATGTGCGCAAGATAGTCCCCGGCGAGCGTCCTAAAGGGGATGAGTTTGTGCTTGAGATGCCCGGCGGCAAGGTATACACCCGTTATGATCAGATTGCCGACAGCAGACTGCGTCAGGCTGTGAAAAGCTATGAGACTGCACTGGCAGACTTCGAGGCTCGCAGCGCTTCCCTCGGCGAGATGCGCCGTAATTATGCCGCGACACGCGACAAAGGTCTCGCTCGCCGCATAGAGGCCGAGGAGAGAGAGATGGAATCTGCGCGCGAAGAGCTGAAGAAGCTTCGCAACGCCGTCTACTCCATAAAATGACATCCGCCTCATAAAATATAATCGGCGAAATATAGTCCGCAAAATACAATCAGCGAAATATAATCTGCCCCGGCCTGCGAGATTTCCGG
>CAYSJG010000282.1:0-2042 GCA_964431295.1 uncultured Sangeribacter sp.
TCGGTAGTTTGACAGTACGATTTCTGTAAATAATTGGTTGGCATATTTGTATATGTCAAATTTTATTACTATTTTTGTAGCACCATGTAGTAATATGTCCTCATGGCTGTTTTATGAAGCTCAAGATATCCCGATCCAAAAATTCCTGCACGCTGTATGTGCAGAAAGCATACAGAGACAAGACGGGCAAAAGCACGTCAAAGATTGTGGAACGCATAGGCTCTCTTGACGAGGTCAGAGCCAAAGCCGGAGCACAGGACCCCATTGAGTGGGCCAAGGCTTACGTGCAGAGACTGACCGCCGAGGAAAAGGAGCAGCGCAGGGTGGTGATGCCCCGGCTTCATCCTTCGACGCTCATACCGAAGAATGTCTCCCAGAGCTGTCTGAGCGGCCATCTGTTCCTCCAGCGCCTGTATTACAGGACGGGCATAGACCGGATCTGCTCGGCCATTTCCAAAAAGAGGAAGTTCGATTTTGACCTGGACGCCGTCCTGCAACTGCTTGTCTACGGACGGGTGCTCCGTCCGTCGTCAAAGCTCGCCACCTGTGTTGGCTCGTCGGATTATCTGGAGCCGTTCGATGTCGGGCTGCAGCATGTCTACCGGGCCCTGGACGTACTGGCGGACAATGACAGTTACATCCAGACACGCCTTTTCAAGAACTCGGCTTCGGTGGTGAGGCGCGACACGACCGTGCTGTACTACGACTGCACCAATTATTTCTTCGAGACGGAAAAAGCTGATCCCGTGGTCATCGGGGAGGACGGCACGCGCAAAGTTGGGATGAGACAGTACGGCGCCTCAAAGGAGCACCGACCAAACCCGATAGTGCAGATGGGCATGTTTGTCGACAACACAGGCTTTCCCCTTGCCATGTGCGTCAACCCGGGCAACACCAACGAACAGGTCACGCTGATACCCACCGAGAAGGCCATTGTCGAGCAGATGGGGATCGAAAGGATCGTGGTGTGCACCGACGGCGGCCTGTCGTCGGAAGACAACAGGTCCTACAACTCGACTGCCGAGCGTTCGTTCATCACAGTGCAGTCTCTGAAAAAGCTGAACGACACTTACACGGACTGGGCGCTTGAGACCGACGGGTGGAGGCTTGTCCCGTGGTCCGGGGCGCAAAAGGCCGCAAGAACTGCCATGAGCCTGGGCGTGGACGATGACACGGACATGACTTTCGACCTCACGGCGGATGACACAGCCAGATATTACGGCGACCGCACATTCTACCGGGAACGATGGATAGTGAACGAGAAAACGGGGTTCTCGCAGAGAATGATAGTGACCTTCTCATTCAGATACCGCCATTACCTCAGGGCATTGAGGCGACGGCAGGTGGCGGCCGCCGAAACCATGGCAAGGAAGGGGTGTTCCGGAAAAAAAAGGCCGACATCCCCCGAAAGGTTTCTTTCCGAGACACACGCCACCGAGCAGGGCGAGGTCGCCGTATTCAAGACCGTCGCCCTTAATCTCGACGCCATAGCAGACGAGGAGAGATACGACGGATTCTATGCGGTTTGTACGGACCTTAATGACAATGTGGATGAGATACTGAGGCTCAACCATAACCGCTGGGAATCCGAGGATGCCTTCCGCGTGCTCAAGACCGACTTCAGGGCCAGACCGGCTTTCGTATGGACAGACGAGCACATCCGGGGGCATTTCATCGTCTGCTTTATAGCGTTGCTGCTGTTCAGGATACTCGAAAGCGAGCTACAGTACAAATACACGTCGTCTCAAATCATATCGACCCTGCGGGGAATGACGCTCAACATCATTCCCGGAGAGGGATACCGTCCAAACTACACCAGGACTGACCTAACCGATGACTTGCACGACATAGCGGGGTTCAGGACGGATACGCAGATCATCACCAATCAGAAAATCAAGCAGATACTCAAGATAGTTAAAGAAGGTTAAACATCAAAATCAGATATTTAGTGCTACAGAATGGCATTATTTAGGCGGCTGCTTATCTGTTGATTGACAACCGATAAGCAGCCGTATTAAGTTTGACAACTGTCAAAGATGGGA
>CAYSJG010000283.1:0-2029 GCA_964431295.1 uncultured Sangeribacter sp.
CATGATATATTTGCCCAGATGGCAGAACTGATGCACCAGACTTCCGCCCCCGATGACCGCGCAGTCGTCCACGATTACCTCTCCGGCGAGCTGAGTGGCGTTGGAGATGATTACGCCGTTGCCGATCTTGCAGTCGTGGGCTATATGGGTATACGCCATGATCAGGCAGTTGTCGCCTACCTGTGTGCAGCCTTTGGAAGCAGTGCCGCGATTGACTGTGGCACATTCGCGCAGCGTAGTGCCGTTGCCGATTATTGTAGTAGTCTCTTCCCCTTTGAATTTCAGATCCTGCGGTATTCCGGCCACCACAGCTCCCGGGAAGATGGTGACATTGTCGCCTATGCGTGCTCCCGGAAAGATGGTGACATTGTTGAATATTTTGACATTATCGCCAATTTCAACATTTTCGTAGATGCAGCTGTATGGGCCTATGTCGACATTGTTGCCGATTTTGGCATCCGGATCTACAGTAAAATTGCCGGTATTTATGGAAGATGCCATAATTTATTTGTTTTTGATGATCTGAGCCATAAACTCAGCTTCGCATACGATCTTTTCACCGACAAATGCATATCCTTTGACAACAGCGCATCCGCGGCGTATCTCCGTCATCAGCGAGACATGGAGCAGCAGAGTATTGCCGGGCACGACTTTCTGTCTGAATTTGACATTGTCGATTTTTAAGAAATATGTGGAATATTTGTCAGCCTCTTCAAGGAAGTTGAGTACCAGCACGCCGGCAGTCTGCGCCATGGCTTCTACCTGAAGTACGCCCGGCATCACCGGTTCCTGCGGGAAATGACCCTGGAAGAAGGGCTCGTTGACGGTGACGTTCTTGACAGCCACACAATGTTTGCGGTCAATCTCTATCACCTTGTCGATAAGCAGGAAAGGATAGCGGTGAGGAAGCATCTTCTTGATGCCGTTGATGTCGATCAGCGGTTCGATACAGGGGTTGTAGACTGGTGCCTGAATCTCTGTATGCTTTACCTCCTTGCGGAGCATACGCGTAAATTTGTTGTTGATCGTATGTCCGGGACGAATAGCAGTGATGCGTCCTTTGAGCGGTCTTCCCACAAGCGCTACATCACCGATGAGGTCCATAAGTTTGTGGCGGGCCGGTTCATTGGCCCATTTGAGCGGATCCTTATTGATCAGGCCGAGCTGATCCAGATGCACATGCTCCACACCTACTTTATCGCAGATGTCATTGATCTTCTCTTGCGGCAGTTTGCTGTCGTAGATTACTACCGCGTTGTCGAGGTCTCCTCCGCGGATAAGACCATGCTCCAGCAGCGGCTCGATCTCACGCACGAACACAAATGTGCGTGCTCCGGCCACTTCTGTGCCAAATTCGCTGAGCGAGTCGAGGACGGCAAACTGGTTGGGCAGCACCGGCGAGTTGTATTCCACCATAGTCTCCACGCTGAAGTTTTCGTCGGGATAGATGGTGATGACAGCTCCTGACTCCTCATCCTTGTATGACTGTTTGTTTTTTATGATATAGAAGTCCTTTTCGGCTTTCTGTTCCATCAGTCCGATCTCCTCTATGAAGTCGACATATACTTTTGCAGATCCGTCAAGTATGGGCATCTCTTCGCCATCCACTTCTATTACGCAGTTGTCTATGCCGGCGGCGTAGAGAGCAGCCATGGCATGTTCGACAGTCGATACTTTAGCTACACCCTTGGCCAGGACAGTGCCGCGTGTGGTGTCACAAACATTTTCCGCGAGGGCGGGAATTTCGGGATTCCCCTCAAGGTCAATCCTACGGAAGCGGATGCCTGTGTTTTCCTCTGCGGGAAGAAATGTGGCGTGCACGATTTTTCCGCTGTGAAGTCCTTTCCCTTCTACGGTAAAAGACTTGTTGAGAGTCTGTTGGTTCATGATGATATGTTGTTATGATTTTATTTCCTGAATAGTTCGGACAAGCGTTTGAGATATACCTGAGTTCTGGCATACTGCCGTGCGTCGTCCGCGGGATAACCGATGAGCCGCTTGCCGTCGCCCACGTGATTGGGTATGCCGG
>CAYSJG010000284.1:0-2020 GCA_964431295.1 uncultured Sangeribacter sp.
TAATCCACCCCTATCAGTAAAATCGGCAATTGTGGAGGAAAAAGAAGAGATGAAAAAATGAGGGCGTATCGTGGAGATACGCCCTCATGGAGAATATTCAGTATCTGAAGATTATCAGATTACTCGGCGATGTTAACTTTAACAGCCTTGTTGCCGGCTACCTTTACGAAGATGCCGTTCTTGGGGTTGTTGACGCGAACACCCTGCAGGTTGTAGTATACAGCGGGAGCGTTGTCCTCAGCATCGATAGTCTCTACAGCAGAACCGGATGCGATGAATGTTACAGTAGTGTTAGCGAGATCCCATGCGATGTCGTAAGCACCGGGAGTAACTGTGAAGGGGCATTCACCTCCTTCAGATGTTGTGATGGGGACGAGGACAGCGGAGAGCTGTTCGGTAGTAATCATGATAGTCGCGTCATCATTTGCGCCGTGCTTGTCAGACCAGCCAGTCTGTGCGATCTGGAAGAGACCTGATTCGGGCAGCTCGACGTTTTTAGCAAGGAATGTGCCGTCAGCCTGGGGAGCGAGCTCGTACTGCTCGAGGTTGTAGCTGTTGAAGTCGCCTGTGAAGAACCATTTGACTACACCGCTTGCTTCGCCTGCTACTGTTACTGTGCCCTCAGCCTCGTTGAATGTAACAACGGGATTTTTAACCTCTGTGAAGCCGTTGAACTGGATGTCCTTGCTCTCATTGCCGGATGTCAGCCAGAACTCAGTTCCGAGTGAGAGTTTCTCGCTGCCGTCACCGCCGAAGTTAAGCTCGGGTTTGTCCCATGTGCCGTCATTGATCTTGAAGCCTGTGCCAAGCACTTCGCCTGTCCATTCGTAGATGCCATCGCCCTTGGCTGTGAATTTAGCGTCCTCTGAGGCCAGAGTCCATTTTGCACCGTTGACATTATCGCCGATCATGTAGTAATCGGCATTAGCACACAGGCTTACTGCTGCGGCTGCGAGAAGTAATAATTTCTTCATCGTGTTTGAATTGTTTGTTATTGAATGATTTAGTTTAGAGCCTTTTATACATAAGAGATGGTCAAGCACTACAGAGGCCCGCAGGCGTGTCATACTCATGTAGTAGAGTCTCCATGGATTTCAGTAGCAAAGATAAGACTTTTTATTTATTTGAGCAAATTTTTTTTATTTATTGCAAAAAAAAATCTTTTTCAGGGAGAAAATATATCATCGATAGGTATAATCCGGGAGAATATCTATCATCGATAGGTATAATATGTCAAAAAACTATGAGGGTGTGTCAACAGCGGTTGACACACCCTCATCATCAATTTAGCATCATCAATTTAGCATCATCAATGATGTATTATCAATGATGCATCAGATATTTTGCATTATCTATTTTGCATCAGATATTTTGGAATTGTCCGCGAAACTTGTTTCGCGACAAGGATGCAGAAATCAGAGCCAGCGTACGTAGGCGAAATCCTGGCGGTGAGGCAGCGCGGGATTGTTGGGGTACATGCGCAGAGCGTATCTGAACATGCCGGCCTGCTTGGCGGTGCTCTTCAGCTCGTATGTGAGGACGGAGCCGTCGCGCTTCACCACTTTCAGAGGCTGTGAGCCTACGTAGGTGGATTCGCCGTCATGGTCACGGTATGTCACAAGCTCCACACCTACGGAGTCGCCGAGACCCTTGGTGTCGAGTACGCAGCTTACCTGGAACGGCTCGCCGGCGCGCAGTGCGTTGGCGGTGTCACCGTAGTTGACGGAGATTACATGTATCTGGTCCCACTTCGAGGCCACCTCCTCTTTCCAGGCCACAATTTCGCGGGCTTTTGCGAAGTCGTGGGCCTTGAGAGCTTTGGCGCGTTTAGCTTCGGGCTGGTAGAAGCGGCTGATGTAGTCGTCCAGCTGACGCTTCATGGTGAAGTGAGGAGCGATATGTCCTATCGAGCGCTTGATATACTGTATCCATTCGGGGCTGTATCCCTTGTAGTTCTTGTTGAAGTAGAGCGGGATGATCTCGTTTTCGAGCATCGAATAGATGGTGGCGGCATCGAGTT
>CAYSJG010000285.1:0-2015 GCA_964431295.1 uncultured Sangeribacter sp.
GTTTTCTCCGCCGTAGGTCTCCACATTGCCGGCAAATACCTGATTGTCGGTATTAATGGCTATGTCGTCGAATTTGACGGCAAGTTTCCATGTCATCAGTAGCGGTTCCCATATCACATGGCCGGTGCCTTTGAAGTGTCCCGGCTTGTCTGTTATGGCTTCCAGCTTGCCGTCGAGCACAAGCTCGTACTCACCGATTCTTACGCTTTTGCCTTTCAATGCGTCTACACCGGATGTCGTGGGTCTCTCATTGGTAATCTCCACCTGATTGGCGCACTGGAAGTAGCGACTTGAGAAGACCTCCGACATTGCGAAATCGACGATGTTGATGCTGTCATTGAGGAATGCAACGGATTTATCGTTCACTGCCGTGGGCTTGACACGAAGCATCAGGTAGTCGCCTTTTTCCACCTTCCCGTCGAGTTTGTCCCAACGGATGGTGTCGGTCTGTGCCTTAAGTGCCTTATTGGCATAGATCGGGGCAGTCTTGAGCATCTCTTCCCTGGAAATGTAATCCTTTGCGGCAAAAAGTTCCACGTCATACACGAATTTAATCGTGTCAGGCTGTGCTCCGGCACCTCCTTCGAAAGTCGGCCTGTTCCATTTGACAGCAATGTCTGAATTGAGGAACTCTTTCCTTGCGCCTTCATCGGGGTGGAAATGGGGAAGTACTATTTCAGGATTGACGAAATTATATAGTGAATCTGTCAGGTTCATGCCTCCGAGGCCGATTATATCGGCATCATCGCCGGAGCCTGACTTGAACCCGACAAGCGCGGGGGCTGAATAGCCGTCATTCTCAAGACGAATATTGTGCTTTTGGCAATAGTCTTCGTCGGCCACGGCGCGGACACGCAGCAGGAACATGGAGGCTGTATCAATCTGCGCATCAAAAGCCCTCTTGTCCATCTTAAAGGATGTGGAGTATATGCCCTTTTGCTCATAAACAACTTCGCCGTCGATAGCCTCCCCGAGAATAGTGGAAAGGGAGGCGTCGTACGCGCCTGTAGGCTGCAATATCGATATGTCGTAAGTGAAATCCACGGGATCCTGCGCTTTGCCCGAAGCTACAGGGGCACTCCACTTGATGATGCAGTTGTTGGGATCGAGGACCTCAAATTTTTTGTTGCCTATTTCGGTGTAAGGTTTGGGAACAGTGAGGCGCGGGGCAGAATACTGGGTTATATCCGTTGTTTTGCGGAGGACGACGAGGCCCGGATAGCTCTTGCCTTTGTTGAGGAATACATAGGATTGGTCGCCCGAAGCAGCATTTTCCACACGGGCAGTAACCTGCACCAGGAACAGTTGTTTGGGGTCTACAATGTCAAATAAGTCGATGGGCACCTTGAACTCGGTGGATGTGAGGCCTTTTTTCTCATAGAACGGTTTTTCGTTGTCGAGAGCCTCCTCCATACCGGCAGCTGATGCCGGGTATTTCTTATTTGGCTGAGTAATCTTAATGTCATAGGTCACATTGGGTAGCGTCCGGCCATCGTCAACGGATGAAACCTCACAGGGCTTCCACTTGATGACGGGATTGTCCCTCATGAGGATATGCACACCCTTGGAGATGTCTTCATTTTCGTAGGCAAACTGGTCGAAACTCTGATAGGGGCTGGGTGTAACCAATACGGGCCGCGAGAACACGGTCTGGGCGCGTGCAAATGCCACGGGTATGCCCTTGCCTTCGCCTTCGAAGGTTAGAGCCTTGTAATCACCTGCAACAGTGTCGGGGTGAGCCACAACTTGCATCAGGTAGACGGACTTGGGGTCAAGAGCGTCCGCCATGGATGCGGGGATGCGGTATGAGGTGGTTCGGATGCCCTTCTGCTCAAAGATGGGCTCCAATTCATTGGCGGCTTTTAAACATTCGCTCTGTTGATAAATGTAATAGCCGCTTGTGGGTTTGATGATTCGTACATCATAGGTGAATGATACTTGCTTACCTCCGGCATTGTCGAGGCGGGGTGCCGACCAGGTGACCTCGTCTTTGGCGGGGTCGAACTGTGCATACC
>CAYSJG010000286.1:0-1991 GCA_964431295.1 uncultured Sangeribacter sp.
ACACCGTTGAGCACCCAGCTGCCGTCCTCCTTCTGCGAGGCTTTGAGCATGACGCTCTGCAGGTCGGAGCCGGCATCGGGCTCGGTGAGGTCCATTGACATGGTCTCTCCGGCGCATACACGCGGTATGTAACGCTCCTTCTGCTCATCGCTGGCAAATTCATATAGTGTCTCGGCGCAGTCCTGCAGACCCCAGAGGTTTTCAAATCCGGCATCGGCGCGGCTGACCACATCGGCAGCCATAATATAGGGAGTGATGGGGAAGTTGAGGCCTCCGAGACGTCGCGGCATAGCCATGCCCATGAGACCGGCCTTGCGGCATGCGTCAAGGTTTTTCTGAGTCCCTTCGGCGTAGACGACGCGATTGTTTTCCACGCGCGGACCATTGTGGTCCACATCCTCGGCGTTTTCCGCGATGACATCGCCGCAGATTTCGCCTACGATGTCGAGCACGCGCTCATAATTGTCCATGGCGTCGGCAAAGTCGCGCGGCGCGTAGTCATATTTGTCGGCCTCCGCGAAGTCGCGCTCCTTGAGCTTGACGATCTTCTCCATCGCGGGATGGTTGAGATAGTGGCGCAGAGCCGGGTTGTCTGTATAGAAATTAGCCATGGTTATTTCGAATTCTTTTTATAGTAATTGATAAGGCGCGGCAGCACATCCTCTATCTTGCCGGTGATTACGATGTCGGCGATGGTGTTGATGGGCGCCTTGGGGTCGCTGTTTACAGAGATGATGAGCGCGGAGTCCTGCATGCCGGCGATATGCTGTATCTGGCCGGAAATGCCGCATGCAATGTAGAGTTTCGGACGTACGGTGACGCCTGTCTGTCCGATCTGACGGTCATGGTCCACCCATCCGGCGTCCACTGCGGCGCGTGAAGCGCCCACCTCTGCGCCGAGTGTGTCGGCGAGTTTCTGCAGCAGGTCGAAATTCTCTTTGGAGCCGACTCCGTAGCCTCCGGCCACGATGATGGGAGCGCCCTTGAGATTGACTTTCGACTTCTCCACGTGGCGGTCGATGATTTCCACTACGAAGTCTTCGGGATTGGTGTAGTCCTCGGCCTTGAGATCCACAACGGTGCCTTTGTAGGCTGCATCCTTGATCTCCTTTTTCATCACACCCTCGCGCACAGTAGCCATCTGCGGACGGCACTCGGGGTTGACGATGGTGGCCACGATGTTGCCGCCGAATGCGGGGCGTATCTGGTAGAGCAGGTCCTTGTATTCGGTGCCTGTCTTGGCGTCGGTGTAGTCACCGATTTCGAGCGAAGTGCAGTCGGCGGTCAGACCGCTGTGGAGAGCGGAGCTCACGCGCGGGCCGAGGTCGCGTCCTATAGAGGTGGCGCCCATGAAAGCGATGCGCGGCTGCAGCTCTTTGAAGAGGTTGATGAGGATGGAGCTGTGGGGTAGCGATGTGTATGGATAGAGACGCTTGTCCTCCACTTTGTAGAGAGTGTCCACACCGTAGGGGAACACCTGCTTCTCTATATCCTTGAGATTGTCGCCGGCCACTACCGCTTCAAGTTTGATGCCGAGCTTGTCGGCGAGCTGACGGCCTTTGGTGAGGAGCTCGAGGCTCACGTCGGCCACTTTGCCGTCTTCATACTCGCAATATACTATGAGATTGTTTTTGTCTGCCATTGTTGTTGCCATTTAATCAGCCGATCGTGTGGTTGGCGATAAGTTCCTTGATGAGCTCTTCGAGAGCTTCATCAGTAGCTTCCACCTCACGGGCTTCTTTAGCTGTGAATACCACGTTTTCGATACCTTTCACCTTGGTGGGTGAGCCGGCGAGTCCGCACTGCTGGAGGTCGGCGTCCACGGCTTGAGCAGTCCACTCCCCTATCTGGAGATAAGGATGTGTCTCGTTGTAAGCCTTGCGCTCTTCGTCGGCGGCAATCTCGCTGGGCACGGCTGCTCTTTTGTATTTCTTTAGCGCCTTGGGGTTGCGCGGACGGCTGGGAGCGGGGCTGCCGTTGACGGTTATGAC
>CAYSJG010000287.1:0-1989 GCA_964431295.1 uncultured Sangeribacter sp.
ATGTGCTCTATCCCGAAGGAACAGAGCTGGTATGGAAGAAAAACGCGTATGCTAACATAACTCAGGGGACCAAAGAGTATGCGATGACCGCAGTAGTCGCAGAGAATGGCGACGGTCTTCCCGAGCTGGTATTGAGCCTGCCGCGAGCCATAGGTACCGACGGCGAATGGACACTTGATATCCCCAATGGCTATCTGACTGTCAATGGCAAGAATGTAGTCATCAAGGAGGTGTTTACAATCGAGCCCATCAGCGGCAGCGCCGATGCAGAAGGCTCAGTAGTCTTTATCCCCGGCACAGAGTATGAGCTGCCTATGCTCGAGGCCAATCTTCAGGCCGGTGATGGTCAGACGTCAGCCAATGTGACTGTAAACTATCCGCGTGGCTATGATGCGATGTACTTCATGAACACCAACGACGGCACAGGCGAAGCCGGCGTAAGCCTGCTCTCTCTGAATACCGACTATTGGCCCGAAGCATCCGAGCTCGAAGGCGAGGGCTATACCAAGGGTAATGTCATCAACGTGCCGGCAGATGATATGACTTATCAGTACGGTTTATTCTTCGGTGTAGACGGCAAGGTGGACACCATCAACATGTATCTGCTGAAGGCTACCGTCAAGAAAAATATGACATCTATAGACGCCATCGAGGCTGAGCATGACGGTGCTGATTATTTCAACCTTCAGGGTGTGAAGGTATCAGCCCCCAAAGCCGGCGTGTATGTACGCGTATCCGGCGGCAAAGCCACAAAAGTCGTGGTGCGCTAAAGGAGATAGCTCAGGAGATAAATCTCCTATAATATAAGAGGAGGGTGTGTCGCACGACACACCCTCTTTTTGATATCTGACGACCCCTATATTTCAGGGCTCTGTGTTAAGTGTTCAGTTTTTTTTGAAAGGTTTGGGAGGATCGATTTTGGCAAGATGTTTCAGATCCTTTGCCATGGATGTGATGTAGAGTGAGAAGAGTATCAGTGCGGCGGCGGCCCCGATAAAGTCGAATACCGTCCATTCGGCGTGGAATAGCGGGATATTTACTTTGACGTCGGGCCAGGGATTGAAGATGTAGAGTATGAAGGCCGCGATGATGATGAGTCGTGCTTCAGTAGGTCCGAGGCTGCCGTATGTGAGCTTGAAGCTGTCGAGGATGATAGTGGAGAGATAAGTGTAGATCGACATGCAGAGGTATCCTCCCATGATGAATAGCGCGATGTCAAGCCGCATCAGCGGTGCGAGTCCCAGTCCTATGCAGAAGAGGCACGTGGTCAGAGCGTCGAGAGAGTGGTCGATAAAGAAGCCGTATTTCGGACGCTGAGTATTTCTGACTCTGGCGATGGTGCCGTCGAGACTGTCTCCATACCAGTTGATGACCAGAAAGAATGAGGCCAGCCAGAGGAAATTGACATTGTATGTGGCGAGCCAGCAGGAGGCGGCGTAAAGGACAGCTGCAGCTACACCGAGATAAGTAAGAAAGTCGGATGTGACCCATGCAGGTTGCCATCCGGCAAGCTTGACAAGCAGCTTTTTCTCAACTCCGTTGAGCAGAGAAGTCTGCTGGCGTGTGGAATTCTCTTTTCCCATTGTATACTGAGTAATTTTTAAATTTTGCGTAAAGTTACAAAAAAATCTTAATATATGAGGAGGGCGGGGTAAGTAGTAAGTAGTAAGTAGTAAGTGGTAAGTAGGAGGTGGTAAGTAGGAGGTGGGAGGTAGGATGGAGGGGAGATAGGAATTATTAGAGCTTCTCTTTCTGTTTTAGATACTCTTTGGCGGTAAAGTCCAGTTCTTGATACCATTCTTCTCCAAAGCGCCTTGTGAGCGGTGCTTTAAGAAATTCGTAAGCGCGAATACCTTTTGCTCTGCCGGCCACCTCTGCACCTTTGCAAATTTTCCATCGGTGGAAGTTGACGGCTGTGAATCCGTCGTACTCCTTGATTCTTGCAGGATAGAGCGCGCAGCTGATAGGTTTGAACATCTCAGTGTCTCC
>CAYSJG010000288.1:0-1979 GCA_964431295.1 uncultured Sangeribacter sp.
GAAAGAGGCCCGCAAGAGCGAATATTTCGCCAAGCTGCGCAATGTGCCCTCTTCGCCCCGTAAGATGCGCCTTGTTGTAGACATGGTGCGCGGGCAGGAGGTATTCAAGGCCCTCGGCATACTGAAATTTTCCAATAAGGAGGCTTCGGCCCGTGTGGAGAAACTTCTCCGCAGCGCCATCGCCAACTGGGAAGCTAAAAACGAGCGCAAGGCAGAGGCCGGCGAGCTCTATGTGAAGACAATCTTCGTAGACGCAGCCCCGATGCTCAAGCGTCTGCGCCCCGCGCCTCAGGGCCGCGGCTACAGAATCCGCAAGCGTTCTAACCACGTGACTATCTACGTCGACACCATTAATAACGATAAAGCCTAAGTAGCAAGATGGGACAGAAAGTAAATCCGATCAGCAACCGCCTCGGAGTAATCCGCGGCTGGGACTCCAACTGGTACGGCGGAAAGAAATACGGCGAGACACTCCTCGAGGACTCCAAAATCCGTAAGTATCTCCGCACTCGTCTTGCCAAGGCAAGCGTTTCGCGCATCATCATCGAGCGCACTCTGAAAATGGTGACCGTCACAATCTGCACTTCCCGCCCGGGTATGATCATCGGCAAGGGAGGCAAGGATGTGGATGTGCTCAAGGAAGAGCTGAAGAAGCTCACCGACAAGGAGGTACAGATCAATATCTACGAAATCCGCCGTCCTGAGCTCGACGCTGAGATCGTGGCAAGCAACATTGCCCGTCAGATCGAGAACAAGACAGCTTACCGTCGTGCCATCAAGATGGCGATCCAGGGCACCATGCGTATGGGGGCCGAGGGCATCAAGGTGCAGATTTCCGGTCGTCTCAACGGCGCCGAAATCGCTCGCTCCGAGATGTTCAAGGAGGGACGCACTCCGCTGCACACACTTCGCGCCGACATCGACTACGCTCTTGTGGAAGCTCTCACAAAAGTAGGTCTGCTCGGTATCAAAGTGTGGATCTGCCGCGGTGAGATTTACGGCAAGAAAGAGCTGACCCCCTCCTATGCCATCGGTGTGAAAGAGCAGGGTCGTCCTCAGGGCAACGGCGGTCGCAAAGGCGGCTTCCGCAACAAGAGAAACTCCAATCGTTAACAAAGACTCAGCCACTCGCCCCCGCGCTCTCTTGCGGACGCGGGGAGCGATGGTGAAAATTCAGATTCAATAAAATGTTACAACCTAAGAGAACCAAATTCCGCCGCTCTCAGAAGGGTCGGATGAAAGGTGAGGCTCAGCGCGGCAATCAGCTGGCTTTCGGCTCGTTTGGCATCAAGACTCTGGAAGCCAAATGGATCACCGGTCGCCAGATAGAGGCTGCCCGTATCGCCGTGACGCGCTATATGCAGCGTCAGGGTCAGATCTGGATCCGCATCTTCCCCGACAAGCCTATCACCAAGAAGCCTGCAGAGGTCCGCATGGGTAAAGGTAAAGGTAACCCGGAGGGCTTCGTAGCTCCCGTGACTCCCGGCCGTATCCTTATCGAGGTAGAAGGTGTGCCCTATGACGTGGCCAAAGAGGCTCTGCGTCTCGCCGCCCAGAAGCTGCCGGTAATCACCAAGCTGGTGGTGCGTCGCGACTATGATCCTTCGCAGAACGTGTAAATCATCCACAGAGACAATAACCAATGAAAAAGGAAGAAATCAAGGAATTAAGCATTCAAGAGCTGCAGGCCCGTATCGAGGTTGCAGAGAAGGCTTATCGTGAATTGAAAGTAGCGCACGCGATATCTCCCGTAGACAATCCCTCGAAGATCACCAAGGATCGTCGTGAGATTGCCCGCTTGAAGACAGTGTTGCGCCAGAAGGAGCTCGAAGCGGCTGCTTCAGTAAAGTAACCATCCCCGCAGAAGTATTTTAGAAAAATGGAAGAAAAGAGACATTTGAGAAAAGAAAGGATCGGGGTCGTTTCCAGCAACAAGTGCGACAAGACCATCACGGTCGAGATCAAGTGGAAAGAGAAAC
>CAYSJG010000289.1:0-1963 GCA_964431295.1 uncultured Sangeribacter sp.
GTCAGAATTGCTCTCGCTTGCGGAGGAAGAAGTATAGGGCTATTATGAAGACGAGCTGTGCGGCGAGTGTCAGTATGAGGCGAGTGGTATTTCCGGAGGCTATCCAGTCACCGGCGAAGAGAAATGTCATGACCAGTGTGTAGATGAGTATCAGGGAGGTCAGCCACACTGATTTTTTGATTTTGCGTGCCATAGACAATAATTGAAACAATAATTGTGAGATGGTGTTACAATTTGAAATTTTAAGGTACGCGCTCTAAGGTACGCGCTCTTGACCGGCATCGGCCTGTGTGTCGGCGGCTTCTTCTTCCGGAATTACCTCCTGAAGGTATTCAGATTTCCAAGGGTCGAAGTTGCCCCCTTTAAGATGCTCGTAGATGTGTATGCAGGCGAGAGCATCAAGTGATGCGTAAGACTGCTGGGCGTCTGTCAGATGTTTTGCTTCCCAGTTGGTGAGTCTCTGTCCTTTGGAGATACGTTTGCCGAAGAGGATGGCGTATATGCGCGCCAGACTGTTGTCAGCGATCATGAAGTCCTTGACGTATGTCTGAAGGTCAATAAATCCGGCAGGCTTGAGCTGACATATCTTGGCGAGATTATGAAAATCATCATGTAGTGACAGTCCGATTTTCAGCTTGTCGTCATCTTCAAGGAGCGCCTTGAGACTGTCCGGCATGCCAATGACGTTGAGCCGGAAGAGATAGCAGCATTCATGTGTGGAAAGCTGCAGGAGAGCGACATGGAAAGATTGTCCTTTCTTGAAGCTTGGTCTGGTCTCGGTATCAAAGCCGATAATCTCTGCGTCTCTGAGTGTGGCGACGGCGTGATCCACCATCTCTAATGTGTCGATGACTTCAATGCTACCTTGGTAAGTCTCAGCTGTAAGAAGCGCGAGGTCGGCTTTGCTGATAGTGACGATATGTCTGTGTTCGCTTGTCATTGCGTCAAATTATATACAGCGCGATGATAAGCGCTAATACAAAATTAGCAAATATATTCGACATATTGTAGTGCAGCGGACGGAAAACACATTTTCGTCCCACTTACTCAGGGACTGCTTTGGCCCTGCTTGGCTTCTTGCCCTTCGCCTCAATGTCTCGGGGAGCAGGGCCGACGGGTCAGCGGAGGTTGGCGGGGATGGTGAGCCAGAGTGCCTGTGGAAATTCCCGTGTCAGTATGTTGCGGAGATATGTCTGTGTATGGCGCGCTATTACGAGGTCCTGGTCGAAGTGATGGTTGTACAGCATGGCGTAGAGCGCGATATTGCGTCTCTTGATCGCTTCCATGGCGAGAAGAGTATCCGAGACACTTCCGAGCTTGCCGTTGGTGACAAGTACTACAGGCAGATGTCTGTCTGTGATATAGTCGATAGTGAGATAGTCTTCGCTGAGCGGGACCATTATGCCTCCGGCGCCCTCTATGATGACCACACGGTATTGTTCGAGCAGTGTATCAGTGGCGCGGTCAATTCTCGAGAGGTCCACGGGACGCTTGTCGATGATGGCAGCCAGATCCGGCGAGCAGGGGTAAGAGAATATTTCCGGTGCAGTGACATGCTGCAGGTCCATCTCGGTGAGAGGGATATTCATAATACGTCGGTGGAGCTCGATATCCTCCGACATATCGTCATTGCCAGTCTGTATAAATTTCTGGGTGATAACCGAAGTGCCCGTCTCGCCGATGGTCCGTGCGAGCCAACCTGTGGCGTATGATTTGCCAACATCAGTGCCGATGCCGGTGACGAAGAGTCGGGAAGGTATATCCATATAACAATCTCCTTTATTGTCTATACAGCCTCCCGCGAGATCGCGGGAGGCTGCAATCAGTTGTAAGATTAACAGTTTATTGCCGGTAGATGCCGGGAAGTATCAAATCGTGATGTATGAATAATGGTGTCAGCCGGACTGTATTACCAGGCAAACATGGGATACTCATTCATGATGTCGTTGACCTCACGGCGTAC
>CAYSJG010000290.1:0-1683 GCA_964431295.1 uncultured Sangeribacter sp.
CTGGCATTAATGTATGATATGAGTCTCTGACGCATTGATTCGCGAGCAGATATGCAAAAATACAAAAAATATTTGGCGTGTGAATGTTGCGAAAAGTTACAAAATATGTTGTATAACATAAAAAAATATCTCAAAAAGCGCTTGGAAATTTATAAATTGCAATCGCTTTTCGGAAAGAGTTGTCAGGACTCTCTAAAAAAGGCATTTTAAATTCGTGTTAAATTCAAACCCTCTATAAAATCACCTTGCATTATGAGGATATACAAGACCAACGAGATTAAAAACATAGCCCTCATCGGATCTAAGGGCTCGGGTAAAACCACACTCACAGAGTCTATGCTCTATGAGTGTGGAGTGATAAAACGCCGCGGCACAGTGGATGCCGGCAATACCGTGTCGGACTACTTCCCCGTGGAGAAGGAATACGGATACTCTGTATTCTCTACAGTGTTCAACGCTGAGTTCAATAATAAGAAGCTCAATATCATCGACTGCCCGGGATCCGATGATTTCGTAGGCAACGCATATACAGCTCTCGGTGTCACAGACCTTGCTCTGCTGCTGCTCAATGCCGAAAACGGTGTGGAGGTAGGCACTGAAAACATCTTCCGTACTACAGCCAAACTCCATCAGCCTGTAGTGTTCGCAGTCAACCGTATGGACGGCGACAAAGCAGACTTTGACAATGTAGTGGAGCAGCTGCGCGAGCATTTCGGCCCCAAGGTGACTCTTATCCAGTATCCTCTCGAGTCAGGTGCCGGCTTCCACTCCATCATCGACGTGCTTATCATGAAGAAGCTCGAGTGGGGTCCTGACGGTGGTGCGCCCACAGTCTCCGAAATACCGGCCGACCAGCTTGAGAAGGCTCAGGAGCTCAACCGTATCCTCGTGGAGGCGGCAGCTGAAAACGATGAGACTCTCATGGAGAAATTCTTCGATCAAGGTGTATTGACAGAGGACGAGATGCGTGAGGGTGTCCGCAAGGGACTCGTGGACCGCTCCATCTTCCCCGTAGTGGCTCTCTCCGCCCAGAAGGATATGGGAGTGCGCCGTCTTATGGAATTCCTCGGCAATGTGTGTCCCTTCGTGTCCGAGATGCCCGCTCCGGTGGACACCTCCGGCGAGCCTGTGGCTCCCGACAGCAACGGCCCGGTATCCGTATTCTTCTTCAAGACATCCGTCGAGCCGCATATCGGCGAGGTGTGCTACTTCAAGGTGATGAGCGGTACCCTCAAGGTAGGCGCGGACCTCGAGAATGTGTCACGCGGCGGCAAGGAGCGCCTGTCGCAGATATTCACCATCTCCGGACAGCTCCGCACTCCTATCGACGAGCTCCACGCCGGCGACATAGGCGCAGCCGTAAAACTCAAGGATGTGCGCACCGGCAACACTCTCGACGAGAAGGGCTGCGACTATGCCTTTGACTTCATCAAATATCCGCGTCCCAAATATCAGCGCGCCATCAAGCCCCTCAACGAGGCTGACGCAGAAAAGCTCTCCGGCATACTCACCCGTATGCACGAGGAGGATCCCACATGGGAAATTGAGCAGAGCAAGGAGCTCAAGCAGACCATCGTGAAGGGTCAGGGAGAATTCCATCTCCGCACCCTCAAGTGGCGTATCGAGAACAATGAGAAGCTCCCGGTAGAATTCCAGGAGACCAAGATACCCTATCGCGAGACC
>CAYSJG010000290.1:1693-1953 GCA_964431295.1 uncultured Sangeribacter sp.
GCCATAAGAAGCAGTCCGGCGGCTCAGGACAGTTTGGCGAGGTACATCTGATTATCGAGCCCTATACAGAGGGTATGCCCGAGCCGGATACATATAAATTCGGCAGTCAGGAGTTCAAGCTCAACGTGCGAGACAAGCAGGAGATACCGCTCGAATGGGGCGGCAAGCTCGTGGTCTACAACTGTATCGTGGGCGGCGCTATTGATGCCCGCTTCATCCCCGCGATCGTCAAGGGCCTGATGGATCGTATGGAGCAGGGA
>CAYSJG010000291.1:0-1943 GCA_964431295.1 uncultured Sangeribacter sp.
GCATTGTTCTTGGTGCTCTGACCGCGCACGGGAAGACCTATACGATGACGGATGCCGCGATAGCAACCGATTTCCATGAGGCGCTTGATGTTGAGCTGGATCTCTGTGCGGAGATCACCCTCTACCTTATATTCCGTCTGGATCACCTCACGCACGGCTGCTGCCTGCTCGTCTGTCCAGTCCTGCACTTTGATGTCGCGGTCCACACCGGCCTTGGCCAGGATTGTATTGGCCGCGCTACGTCCAATTCCGTATATGTATGTCAGGGCGATTTCGCCTCTTTTATTCTGCGGCAAGTCTACGCCGACTATTCTAACTGCCATTGCTTTTTGAGTTTAGATTGATGTTGAGGAGTGATCAGCCCTGACGCTGCTTCATCTTCGGGTTCTTTTTGTTGATAACGTACAAGCGACCTTTGCGGCGCACGATCTTGCTGTCCGGCGTACGTTTCTTGATTGATGCTCTTACTTTCATATTGGGTTGGATTTTATTTGTATCTGAAAGAGATACGACCCTTGCTCAGGTCATAAGGGGACATCTCCACCTTTACCTTGTCGCCGGGAAGTATCTTGATGTAGTGCATCCTCATTTTGCCCGATATGTGGGCCGTGATCTCGTGGCCGTTTTCAAGTTCTACCTTGAACATGGCGTTGGAGAGCGCTTCGAGTATCACTCCATCCTGTTCGATTGCTGCCTGTTTTGCCATTTCTATATAAGTGACTTTTGCGTTGTGATTAGCTTTATTGACGACCGACGTCCTGACGGAAATCCTCCGGACGCATGCGCATCGGATCCAGACCGCGGCTCTCAAGCACTTCTTCGATATAATCGAAGGTGGTCAGCGCTTCGGGATAGTCACCCGTGATGACCATGGTATGCTCGAAGTGGGCCGAGGGCTTGCGGTCGCGCGTGCGGCACTGCCACCCGTCGCGCTCGATGACTATATTTTTGCTGCCAAGATTTATCATGGGCTCGATGCATATAATCATGCCCGGACGGAGCACAGGACCTGTGCCACGCTTACCGTAATTCGGCACATTGGGATCCTCGTGCATGCTCCGGCCTATGCCGTGGCCGCACATCTCGCGGACCACGGAATAGCCGCGATGCTCGCAATAAGTCTGCACCGCATGGCCGATGTCGCCTACGCGCTTGCCACCGCGGGCCGCCGCCATTCCTACATAGAGCGACTCCTTTGTGGTGCGCAGAAGTGCCAACGTCTTGGGATCTACTTCCCCTACTGCGAAGGTATAACAGCTGTCGCCGTTATAGCCGTTCAGCTCAGCCACGCAGTCAGTGCCCACGATGTCACCCTCCTTGAGAGTATAGCCGGAGGGGAAACCATGGACCACTGTCTCGTTGACCTCTATGCAGAGGGTGCCGGGAAATCCGCCGTAGCCGAGGCAGGCGGGACTTCCTCCATTGTCGAGGATATACTCGCGAGCTATGTTGTCGAGATGCATCGTCGATACGCCGGGAGCCACCTCGCGGGCCACTTCGGCCAGCGCGCGGCTCACAAGGTCCGACGCCTTGCGTGTAAGCTCGATCTCTTCAGCTGTCTTAAGATATATCATCGGTCGTAGCCTCTCTTTCTGCTTTTTCAGTTTGCAATCTCAATTGTCAATAACCTTTACCTGTGGTGCGGCCCTGGATTCTGCCGTCCTTCATGAGTCCGTCGTAGTGACGCATCAGCAGATGACCCTCGATGATACGGAGAGTGTCGAGAATCACACCCACGAGAATCAGCAGCGATGTGCCGCCGAAGAACTGGGCGAAGCTTCTCTGCAGACCGCACACGTAGGCGATTGCCGGTAGGATGGCCACTATGCCGAGGAAGATGGAGCCGGGGAGTGTGATGCGCGACATTATAGAGTCAAGATAGTCTACGGTCGGCTTGCCGGGCTTCACACCGGGAATAAAGCCGTTGTTGAGCTTCATATCCT
>CAYSJG010000292.1:0-1925 GCA_964431295.1 uncultured Sangeribacter sp.
GATGAGTGGGGATGACATACTCAAATCCGGTGATTCGTGTGATGGTGTCCTTGAGCTCGTAGAATGAGCGTGCGCCGGCGTATGATTCGTCGCCGGTCATCATGGCGGCCCACTGGCGGTCAGACATTGCGCCTGTGCCGGAGTCAGTCAGACAGTCGATGTAGACGTAGTCAGACTTCAACATGAATGTGTTGTAGTGAGCCTCTTTGAGCCATTTCTCGCGCTGTTCGCGTGTGGACTTGTGGATGGGCTCCACCATTTTGATTTTCCAGGATTCTGCAAATGGTATTTCCATGATTATTATTTGGTTAGTGTGTTGATAGTGTCTATGGTCTGCTTTGTGACCTGGTTTCGGACATGTCTCCTCAACCTTGTTGCAAAGGTATTAAATGAATTTCTTTTATGCAAGAAATATTAATGCAGTTTTTTCTGTTGTATAACATGCTATCGTTTTGCAAGCAGTGAGTCACCGTGATGATACGGCTCCCCCCTGAGGATAGTGTGGGCGCGATAGATTTGCTCAGTGAAGAAGAGGCGTACCATCTCGTGATTGAATGTCATGCGCGAGAGGGAGATGAGAGCGTTGGCACGATCATATACTTTCTGCGAAAATCCGAATGCTCCCCCTACCACAAATATGAGTCTCCGGTAACCCGCGGCCATGAGTTTTTCGAGTTGGGCCGCAAATTGCTCCGATGTATATTGTTGTCCTCTCTCGTCGAGGAGGATTACATAGTCGGAGGCGCGTATTTTGTCAAGTATCATCTCTCCTTCGGTCTCTTTGCGGGCCTCTTCGGGGAGTTTGGTCTGCCTGGGATCAGGGAGTTCGATAAGTGAGAAATTTGTATATCTTGAGAGTCTCTTAAGATACTCCTCTATGCCGGTGCGCACGTATGCGCTCTGCGTCTTGCCGACTGTCATCAAGATGGTATCCATATTCTATCTATATGTGCGAAGCGGTCCGAGGAATGCATCTGGGTAATGTTTGAGCTCATACTTATTGATGTCTCCCTCAATGGTGATGATGTCAAACTGATATTCCCAATAGTCTTCAGGCTTGGACTTTAGATATGATTCCGCACAGGCGAAGAGATTGCGCATCTTCTCTTTGGTCATTGCATCGAGTGGGTCGTTATATATTCCGTCCCTGGCCTTGACCTCCACGAAGATGATTCTCTTCCCCTTGCAGCTTATGATGTCGATCTCTTTGTGCCCGTGGGGCGGGCTCCAGTTGCGCGCTTCAATGGTATATCCTTTGCTGACGAGGTAATTGGCGGCGATATCTTCGGCTATATGTCCCCATTCGCGCGCATCCGAGCCTTGTTGCTGCTTTGTGCGTCTGCAGGGATTGTTGTCTTGCGCCACTTGTAGTGTCAGTAAGCCTTGAACGACATGTCGAGTCCTTTGACGCTGTGGGTGAGCGCTCCTACAGAGATATAGTCCACACCGGCTTCTCCGTATTCCCGCAGATTTTCTATCGTTATGCCGCCGGAAGATTCAGTTTCATACTTACCGTCCACGAGTTTTACCGCCTCAGCGGTTAGGGCCGGGGTGAAATTGTCAAACATGATGCGGTCCACACCTCCGTGGGCCATAACCCTGCGGATGTCGTCAAGTGAGCGCACCTCGACTTCGATTTTCAGATCTTTGCCATTCTCTCTGCAGTAATCGTTGGCCCTGCTGATGGCTTTCTCAATGCTGCCGGCGAAGTCTATATGGTTGTCCTTTATGAGAATCATGTCGAAGAGTCCGATGCGGTGGTTTTTGCCACCTCCGCACGCCACTGCCTGCTTCTCGAGTATTCTCATGCCCGGTGTGGTCTTGCGGGTGTCAAGTACCTTTGTGTGGAGTCCTTCGAGCCTGTCCTGGTATTTCCTTGTCATAGTGGCTATGCCGCTCATGCGCTGCATGATGTTGAGCATGGT
>CAYSJG010000293.1:0-1910 GCA_964431295.1 uncultured Sangeribacter sp.
GGCCTTTTTCGCTCTGAGCTTGACAATCTGCTCTATTACGGGAATATTGTTGAAGTCGCCGGCAGATGCGAGCGATGTGTATCCCTCATAGATTTTTTTGCGCAGCTCGCGGTTGTCGGCCGAAGAGAGTACGGGGAGTCTGCTGGGAGCATGGAGCGTAAACGCCCATTTCCCCTCATGTCCGCGAGCCTTGGCCTCTTCGGCGGCGATGGCGATGGATGACTCCGGGAGTCCTGCGAGCTCCTCGGGCTTCTCCACGAGCACGTAGAATGCGTTGGTGGCGGCGAGGAGATTTTTATTGAACTGTATGAAGAGCTTTGAGAGCGAATCATTGACAGCTATGAGCTCCTTTTTCTTATCCTCGGGAAGTGCGGCGCCTCTCTCGGCGAAGTTACGGTAATATTTCTCCACGAGCCGGCGCTGTACCGGGTCCTTCACTCTCTCATCCCTGTGGTCATAGAGGTCCTTGATACGGTCGAAGAGCTGCTGGTTGAGGTTGATACGGTTGGATGCCTCGTTGAGGAGCGGAATAGCCTCATCGGCCATTTTGGTGAATTCCGGTGTGGCCAGAGCGCTCTGGTAGTGATAGAAGACTGATGCAGTCCGCTCCAGTATGGGGCATACGTTTTCAAGCGGGAGTATCGTGTTGTCGAAGTCGGGGACGCTGCGCTGGCGTATGATACGCTCCACGTTGCGGTCCTGCTCTTCTATGCCGGCCTTGATGGCGGGTATGAAGTCTCCGATGGTGATTTCCGAGTAAGTCGGTATCTCATACTTGGTGGGATAGGGCTTCAGCAGAGGGTTGTCGTGTGCCATGGCGGAAGGTGTTGCGGCGCAGGCGAGTATAGCGCAGGCTGCGCCTAATAAAAGGTGTTTTCTCATGCGGTATGTTGAAATAAAAGTTATTTTCAATATCTCTATATAGTCCCGGCCACCTCTGAATCTTAAGGGAGAGTGCCTTAAGTGTGAGGTATCAGAGGTAGTGTTGCAAATTTAATGATTTTTTTCGATGAATTCAAATTCGGCCACAAGTCCGTAGTGGTCAGATGTCTTCAGCGGTATCCTCTCCACGCTCAGCGGCCTGATGTCTCCCCGGTATAGTATCTGGTCGATATGGAAGAGGAGTAAATTGCGATTGAAGGTGTCGGTGCAGAAGAAATTGGTGGCGGTATATGCGTCTTTGAATCCATCCTTGAGGAAAAGCCTGTAGGTCCATGATGCGGGGACATCGTTGAAGTCACCGCATACGACGGTAGGTCCGCTGTACTGGTTGATGGACCGTATCAGACCCTCCGTGACAGTGGCGCGTATGGGGAAGGATGCCTTCAGTTTCTGATAAACAGAATTTTTGAAAAGACCGATATTGTGCTTGATGCTGCCCGGCGAGCGCATATTGCTGATGATTTTCTGGTCATCCTCCTCGAGAGCGTATGATGTGAGGTGTACGTTGCAGACGAAAAACTCATGTCCCTTGATGTTGAATCGGGCGATACGGGCATCCGAGTATGCGCATTCGGGTATCTGCCAAGCTCCGGAGAATGGATATTTGGACCATATCTGCAGATCGTATGATTCCCAGGTCTCGCGATAGGGATAGAGCGTGCAGATGGAGTCATAGAGCTGCTGCGAGAGCTTGGGGACACGCCCCGGCTTGAATACAATCATCTCCTGCAGGCAGACGATGTCGGCGTTTTGGTGGAGGATGGCACGAAAAGTACGGTTGTCGTCAGCCTCCGTGCGGGTAAAATCCTCTCCGTGCGCCACATTCCATGTGAGGAGGCGGAATGTGTCGGCCCCCTCCGTGGGCTTGTCGGCAGTGTGGAAAGGAAACTGCATGGACACCGGTGTCCAGCATGCGACAAACATAAGTACGCCGGCTCCGGCAATCCACCAGTGGCGCGTGGCGGCCC
>CAYSJG010000294.1:0-1900 GCA_964431295.1 uncultured Sangeribacter sp.
TTGTTTTTCAATTAATGAAGTTATTTTAGTTACTTTTTTAGGGAAAACTCAGAGTGATATTGGAAGTACACTTTAATGTCGGAATGGTGATGAGGCCGGTTTTGGCGTCATACTTGGCGACACCGTCAATCTTGTTGTTGTTCTGGTCTATGATATACGCCTTGGCATTGGTCAATTCAGATTCCTGGGCATTGGCATAAGAGTAAAGTCCTTCCGGAAATTGTATGCTGAGTCCTTTGATAGTAATGGTCTCTGCCTTGTCAAACACCGCTTTATCCATTACAAACTGCATTCTCATCCGAATATCTTCGGATTCGATGTTGTCGATTGACGAGAGCTTTTGGTCGATGTCAGTGACGTGGTAGGAAATCTCTTTCAGTGTTGGGTCGATATTAAACTGAATGTCAGCATCTACCGAAGGCATCGGGTCGAGGTGTGCTTTGGTTTCCGTGGGGTCTTGGTCAGCCGGCGGGTTGACGGTAAAAGTACTGATATGTATTTCATCCGAATCGAATTTGCCTGACTTCTTGAATACATAGCAGGATTTGCCCATATATTCTTCCTCAGTAATAGATCCATCTTCATCATCGAGGTCCACGATATTGTGGAGCGTGATGGATTCGAGATTGACGGGGACGACGAGGTTGTTGACATTGACGCCGATGGTGTTGTCCATGTTGTCAAGATCATACTTGTCGTCGACACATCCGGTGAGCATCAGCAAGGCTGATGCCGGCAGGATGGTGCGGAGTAAGTGTCTGTTCATGTAAAGTCGTAATTGAAAAGTATTATGTAAAAAAACAGATGATCTCTTTAGGTCTATAGTTGATTCCGGGAGCTTCGGAATATGTATGTTGTTATGATTCTGCCGCCTTCTTGGTAATGCCTAAGAGGCGGCAGAAGTCATTTTCAGTGTATTGTGATTATTTGCCGGCGATTTTGCATTGCCATCTCCATGCGTTGCGCATGGTGTCGTCGATAGGTGTCTCGGCTTTCCATCCGAGTACTTCGTTGGCTTTGCGCGGTTCGGCCCAGATTTTTTCTATATCACCCTCTCTGCGTGGTCCGATGACGTGGGGTACTTTGACTCCTGTGGCTCTTTCGAAGGATTCGATGAGTTCGAGCACTGAGAGTCCTCTTCCGGTACCGAGATTGAATATTTCTACTCTGTCAGTGTCTTTATTGTCGAGCATACGCTTCATGGCGATGACATGTGCCTTGGCGAGGTCAACAACATCAATAAAGTCTCTGATACAGCTGCCGTCGGGAGTATTGTAGTCATTGCCAAACACGGTGAGTTGTTTTCTTATGCCGGCAGCGGTCTGTGTGAGATACGGTATGAGGTTTTGCGGCACTCCGAGGGGAAGCTCTCCGATCTCAGCCGAAGGATGTGCTCCTACCGGGTTGAAGTATCTGAGCAGAATGGATTTGATGGGTGCTCCCGAGCGTATTACATCGGTGATGATTTCTTCAGAGATCTGCTTGGTGTTGCCGTATGGTGAAGTGGCGGGCTTGATGGGTGCGGACTCGTTGATGGGGTTGATGTCCGGCTCACCATATACGGTGCATGAGGATGAGAATACGATGCCTTCCACTCCGTATTTTGGCATACATTCAAGCAGATTGAGGAGCGATACGAGATTATTCCGGTAGTAAAGCAGTGGCTTCTCCACCGACTCTCCAACCGCTTTGGAGGCTGCGAAATTAATGATGCCCTTGATGCCGGGATGCTCCTCGAAGAGCTTCTTGAGCGTATTGATGTCGGTGACATCACCCTGGATGAATTCGGGCCGTATGCCTGTGATGTGCTCGATGCCGTCAAGGACGTTGATATTGGAGTTGGAGAGGTTGTCGATGATGATGAGATCATATCAGGCCTGCTGCAGCTCTACGGTGGTGA
>CAYSJG010000295.1:0-1900 GCA_964431295.1 uncultured Sangeribacter sp.
GCGTTAACATTTTTTGTGGGATGGGGTCTTATTGTTTAGGCGCCGTGATCGAACATATCATCGGCATCGGCATGGCTCCGTACCGTAGATTGAATTCTATTGTTATCGTGTTGCTTTCACACGAGCCACGCAATGTCCCGGAATAAGACTTGCCCGTATCTGTTGTACCGCTGAAATCAGTGTCGGCAAGTGTATATTTGCCATCCTCCTCCGTGACCTTGACTCCATTGATTGTGATACCGGGAATCTGCATGGGAGGATTGCCGAATGTCGAAATATCCACATTGACGAAGGATTCATCGGCTGCGGTGACGGTCATGGTAATGTTGTCAAACACCAGTTCCGTTCCCATCGCAGTGCAGCTCATACTCCCCGTGTATCTGCCTTCCACATTTTTTGCCGTCGGAATTGCCGGCTCGCCTTCACCATCGGAGCACGAAGAGATGGATGCCACACATACGATGCCAAGCAGCATGGTCGCAAAGATTGATTTCAATTTTTTCATTGTTTGAATTTTGATGGGTTATTACTGTTTTCCGAGTGCAAAGTTAGCCTCATTAAGCAACTGCCGCAATACCTAAAATTTGGTTTTTAACTCATTATAATATATTGATAAATCATCCTACAAATAGGGTGATAAAATAATATTTCAGGGGATTTTTATCTTTAATGGATACCTATAAGTGGTAATATATCCCATAAAATAGGATAAGATTAATGGATTACCCTCTCGACGTCTACCGGATACATTAGACTCTCACTATTTTCACTATTTTTGGGTATTGTATATTCACTTAAAAGCAAGTAATTTTGTATACGGAAAAGATTAAGCAGATGGTATGCGAGATATCAACAATTATTATTATATCGGTTTAATCTGACCACCTACTTATACATAAGTATATTAACATGATAAGAAGCCAGTCATCATATACTCGTAATGACAGAATGCGAGACGTTATAAATGACAATCCTCTCCTGCTGACAGTGATCAACCGATTCTCCATCTCACTGGGATTCGGTGACAAATCCGTTGCGGCGGTGTGTGAAGAAAATGACGTGGATATCGATACGTTTCTGGCAGTTATCAATCTTATAAGCGGTAAAGAATGGTCCGGATATAACATCTCCCTGCAGCCATTGATCCGGTATCTTCGGAAATCGCATCGCCTTATTCTTAATCATACGCTCCCTAATATCAAAAAAACTCTCATCGAGGGGATTCAGCAGACCAATACCTCTGAGATTGCGATGTTCATACTCAAATTTTATGACAGCTATATGCAAGAGGTAAGAAGGCACATGGAATATGAAGACAATACTGTGTTTTCATACGTAGAGAATCTGATTGACGGAAAGATCGAAGGTAAATTCAATATTTCGGACTTCTCGTCAAGGCATGAGCACATGGCTGACAGTCTTGACGAACTGAAAGAGCTCTTTATATATCAATACAATCAAAAAGACAATGATCTGATCAGTATAGCGTTGTTACATATCAACATGTGTGGCGATGACCTGATGTCGCATTGCGAAATTGAAAACAAACTTCTTTTCCCCACTGTGAAACAACTTGAGGCAAGCCTGATATCGCAGACCTCCAGGCAGAATGACAACCACACAAAAGAAACGCAGAAGACCATTATGGATGTCCTTACTGACCGCGAAAAAGAAGTCATCGCAGAGGTGGCTCACGGACTTTCCAACAAGGAGATTGCCGATAAATTGAATCTTTCGTTCCACACCATCACTACATACAGGAAGAATATCAGCGCAAAATTGAATATCCATTCTACGGCCGGAATTGTAATATTCGCTATTCTCCACCACCTGATTGAAATTGACGACGCAAAATTGCCCGATTGATAATCAATTCGCAAAATCTGCCCATAAGACCCCT
>CAYSJG010000296.1:0-1877 GCA_964431295.1 uncultured Sangeribacter sp.
TTGGCATGAGGATAATCGAGAAATTAAGAATCGGTTACGTCATGAAGAAGATTCATGAGGCAATGGAAGCAGACAATGGCAACCGTTCTCGCGATGCTGAAACGCCTAACAAGATACCTTCTGATTCAAGGAGTCTCAGTTTCCCTACTCGATTGGATAGGGAGATAACGCAACCTCAATTATATATACATGAAAAGGTTGCGGTGCTGACAGAAATATACAATGTCTTTGGAGGTCAATTTGAGGATATGACGGGTGAGGATTTCGTCTATCTGTTCGGAGCCTCTAATAAAGTTCCGTCCACCTACAATCCTCCCTATTATTGGTGTGGAGATGAATCTACACTGAAGGCCATTCTAAAGGTTTTATATGTCCGTCAGCCTCGATTATTGAAACAACTGATACTTCATGTCTCAGACAAAGAGAAAGACGCAACTGGCCACGATTGGGGCAAGAATAAAGATAAGGTGGCCTATCGAGATGTGGAGAGAATCATTATCGACATCATCCATAGATTGACTGGAAAGGCTTTAAAAGAATTATAGATACGAAATGCTTAAGAAAACGTTATTAAACTCCGCCGCCATTATAAAGAATGCTGTGATTCCGGAGAATTTAAGAAAGTCTTTATCCCCTGTAGTGCTTACTTATCGCTACTACCTCTTCGCAGTTGAGTAACTTCTCAAATTATGTATGTTATCTATTAATTGAGAGATCATGATAAATAATCCTGAGAATTTTTTGGATATGGTAAGAACTACCATATTTGAACGTAGTCAAGGTTTTCAGAAGCAGCACTCTAATGATTTTAAGAGTGTTCTGCGATGCTGTGAGTTAGACTATTTGACGCAATTAAAAAGCCATGGGGTAGATGAAAGTTCTATAGATTTTTCAGTTGCGAAAAACACTTGGGATAAGATTATCACTGCGGTTTCTTCCAGCCTTTCCGGGCGAAGGTCTAGAGCCTACACGCAGCTAAAGAATATTCTTAATGACGTATTTTGCAAAGATCTCATTTATACTCACGATAAATGGAGCGCTTTGTATAGGATGAGGGTATGCTCTTTAAGAAAGGATGTTCCCAGAACGGAAATATTCCATATCCCATTCAGTATGATTCGAAATATCAAAACTCAAAGATATAGTACCCCCGGCTATCCATGTCTTTACTTAGCGAAAAGTATATACGGTTGTTGGGAAGAAATGCACCGCCCACCTATTGAATCAACTTTAGTGTCACAGTTTACTCCAAGGAAGGACTTTCATGTTTTGGATTTGAGAATACCTGATATTGATAAATTTACTGAATGCGAAAGTCTATATCTTAAATATCTTCCTGTTATTATCGCATGTACCATTCCAGTACGGAATGCTGACGATGTATTTAAGCCGGAATACATTATTCCACAATTTGTTCTTGAATGGTCAATAGAAAAGGGACCGGGACATGAGTTGATGGGGGTCATATATACTTCAGCATTCTACAATAGAGAGTTCTTTGATCTTGATTATGAATGGGAAAACATAGCGATGCCGGTTCAGAAGTTATCATCCAAAGATCATTATTGTCCAGTTTTGGCCTCAATGTTTGAAGTGACTAAGCCCACTTGCTACGAATATGAGGTGATGTTGGGAAATTTACGGCTATATGGCCCTCTTGATGAATACAATGAGGTCCACGCAGAAGACAAAATAGATAAAACGGCTTACCGTATGTCCTCCTTTAAACTGTTGGAGAATGTCTTATCTGGCAAGGAGAGTGATCTTATCTATAGGGATATGCGGATATAAATCCGATATGGCACTCCATTTTTCGGACATGAAATAATGGAAATTGTCCGAAAAGGGGTGATTTTGGGGGTGAGATGCAAGCGAAC
>CAYSJG010000297.1:0-1862 GCA_964431295.1 uncultured Sangeribacter sp.
TGGAAGTAGCAGTATTTAACATCAAAGGAGAAGACACGGGCCGCAAAGTGGTCCTCAACGACGAGGTGTTCGCCCGCGATCTCAGTGAAGGGAATGCTGAGCACACCCTCTTTCTCAACATCAAGCAGTATCTGGGCAATCAGCGCCAGGGCACTCACAAGAGCAAGGAGCGCAGCGAGGTAAGCGGCTCAACCCGCAAGCTCATCCGCCAGAAAGGCGGCGGCGGCGCCCGTCGCGGTGACATCAATTCACCGCTGCTTCGTGGCGGCGGCCGTGTATTCGGTCCGCGTCCCCGCGACTATCGTACAAAGCTCAACAAGAAGATGAAGGCTCTCGCACGTCGCGTGGCTCTGACCTCCAAGGCTTCGTCCAACGCTATCTACGTAGTGGAGAACTTCACATTTGACGCCCCGCGCACCAAGAAGTACATGGAGCTGGCCAACAACTTCAAGCTGGCTGACAAGAAAGTGCTTCTGGTATTCCCCGAGAAGGATGACAATGTCCTGCTCTCAGTGCGCAATGTGCCCAATGCACTCCTTCAGCGTGCTCTTGACCTGAATGCGTACACAGTGCTCAATACCGACGCAATCCTCCTGACCGAGGGTAGCGTAGAACTTCTCAACACACTTTAACGTAAAGGAGATATAGAAATGGATATCGAAATCAGACCCCTCGTTACAGAGAAAGCGAATGCCTGCAGCGAGAAGCAGAACTGCTACACATTTGCCGTGTCTCCCGACGCCAACAAGTTTCAGATCAAGGATATCGTAGAGAAGCTCTACAACGTCCGCGTCGAGAAGGTGAACACCGCAGTGTACGCCGGCAAGCGCAAACAGCGTTATACAAAGGGCGGCCTCATCCGTGGCCAGAAGCCCGCCTTCAAGAAAGCTTACGTGACAGTAGCTGAAGGACAGAAGATTGACTATTACAGCAACTTATAATCAGACCGATGGCAGTAAAAAAATTCAAGCCCACAACCCCGGGCCAAAGACACAAGGTTATTGGTGTGTTCAAGCGCACAGAGGCCGTGAAGACGGCCGAAGGCAAGACCGAAGTGCGCACATCGACTGCTAACGCACCAGAGAAGTCTCTTATCGTCGGCAAACGCAGCACAGGCGGCCGCAACTCATCGGGCCACCTGAGCACCCGCTACCGCGGCGGCGGTCATAAGAGAAAATTGCGTCTTGTAGACTTCAAGCGCAACAACGACGGCGTCACAGCCGTAGTGAAGAGCATCGAGTACGATCCCAATCGTAGCGCCCGTATCGCCCTTCTCTACTACAAAGACGGCTCCAAAGCGTATATGATTGCCCCCAACGGACTGGAAGTAGGCCAGACAGTGGTAAGCGGCCCCGATGCTGCTCCCGAGGTCGGCAACTCCCTGCCGCTGGCCAAGATACCCGTCGGCACTCTGATCCACTGCATCGAACTCCGTCCCGGCCAGGGAGCCTCCATGGCCCGCTCCGCCGGTACTTTCGCCCAGTTGACTTCCCGTGAGGGAGACTATGCGATTATCAAATTGCCTTCCGGTGAGACCCGCAAGGTGCTTCTTACATGCCGTGCCACAGTCGGTGTGGTAGGCAACTCGGACCACGCTCTTGAGAGCAGCGGTAAGGCCGGCCGCTCACGCTGGCTGGGCCGCCGTCCTCACAACCGCGGCGTAGTGATGAACCCTGTCGATCACCCGATGGGTGGTGGCGAGGGCCGTCAGTCCGGTGGTCATCCGCGTTCGCGTACAGGCCTCTATGCTAAGGGCCTGAAGACACGTTCGCCCAAGAAGCACTCATCGAAGTACATCATTGAAAGAAGGAAAAAATAAATTTGATAATATAAGACAATTATGAGTCGTTCGCTTAAAAAAG
>CAYSJG010000298.1:0-1858 GCA_964431295.1 uncultured Sangeribacter sp.
TTCCTGCGCGAGACGCGTCATGAGTTCATCTCGGTGGGTCTTGGCGAGCACCGAGGCTGCAGCTATGCTCATATATTTGCCGTCGCCTTTGACTATGGTGGTGTAGGGGATGTCGCGGAAAGGCTTGAACCTGTTGCCGTCGACTATGATATGCTCGAGAGGGATATCTGACGCGCCTCCGGAGCATATATATGTTTCGCCGGAAAGATCGTCACCGGAAAAATGTTCGCCGGACAGATTATCGCCGGAAAAATCATCCTCCGGAAGATTATCGCCGGACCGATTGGCTTCGGAGGGATTATCTGTGTAGCCGGATGATAGTATCGGCTCTTGGGCAAAGAGAGAGGCACTATCCGGGACGCAGATGCGTCCGAGGGCGCGGTGCATGGCGAGTATCGAGGCCTTGAGGATGTTGATGCGGTCAATTTCGGCAGCGGAGACTGCCGCCACGGCCCATGCGAGCGCTTCACGCTCTATGACGGGACGTAATTCCTCACGCTTGCTCTCAGAGAGTTGCTTGCTGTCGTTGAGCTCGGGGCAATGGAAATCGGGGGGCAAGACGACTGCCGCAGCGCATACAGGTCCGCAAAGGCAACCGCGTCCGGCTTCGTCGCACCCGGCTTCCGGGACACCCTCTTTGAAGAAATTAAGCAACATGTTTTTTGGGGGTGGTTGGTGTGCTTGACACCTGTTTACTTATCGCGAGAGATAATGTATTCGAAGAGATCTTCGAAGGCATCGCGCCATTCGGAGGCGGGATATGTCCGCAGAGATTCGACTGCCTCTTGCTGCATGTCGCGCATGACCTGATAAGCATATTCTATGCCTCCGTTGGCCTTGGCGAAGTCTATCAGCTGATCGACCTCGTGCTGTGTGAGGTTGCCACGCATGATAAGCTGCCGGAAGCTCTCCGCTTCGTTCCGGTCTTCAGCATTGGCAATGGCATAGAGGAGCGGGAGTGTCACTTTGCCTTCGCGCAGGTCGTTGCCTGTGGGCTTGCCGACATTCGCATTATCATAATAATCGAAGATATCATCCTTGATCTGGAAGCATAGGCCGAGGAGCTCGGCGAAGCGCATAATCTTGTCAAGATTCAACTGTGGCGCTCCTGAGGCTTCCGCACCCATGCGGATGCAGTTGATAAAGAGCGAGGCAGTCTTCTTGCGTATCATGGAGTAATATGACTCCTCATCGAAGTGATGCTCGCGGACATTGGTGATCTGGTCAATTTCTCCAAGTGAAAGCTCCTTGCCGAGGGCGGAGAGTGCGGAAATAATAGAGAGATGTCCGGTAGCGATAGCGGCGGCGAGCGCATTGCTGACAAAGAAGTCTCCCACAAGGACGGCAATATGATTGCCCCACTGCGCATTTATGGTGGGGAGTGATCTGCGCTTGGCGGTCTCGTCGACTACATCGTCATGTATGAGCGAGGCATTGTGCAGGATTTCGAGAGCCGCTCCGGCATGTAGGACGGAGGGATTGACATTGCCGAAAAATTTTGCGCTTAGTATGACAAGTATAGGACGGATCTGCTTGCCATAGGTTTGCAGATAAGTACTCACCACCTTATCCATCAGCGGATTGGAGGTGGCGAGATACTTGTGGATGATATCATTCATCTCACTGAGCTCCGGAGCGAGCCGGTCATGTATGCTCTGAAAAGACTGCATCTTCGCTGCAAAAGTAATCATTTCCCCCAACATACGCAACTATTACCACACATCATGTATAATCATGTATACTTAACATTGCTTATCATTGCTGTATTCTATGCTCAAAACCATACTTGCCGGCAAAATCTCCACAACGTTGCGGAAACCATGACATTAAGACCCCATCTCACAAAAAATGTTAACGC
>CAYSJG010000299.1:0-1856 GCA_964431295.1 uncultured Sangeribacter sp.
TGACCCACTACGGCATTGAGGAATGCAGCTATACGGGTGTCTATGTAAACAGGATGAGGAAGGCGGGTCATACCCTGTCATCCTCAGAGCTTGCGGCGGTACGTGAATTTTTCTTAATGGGCAGGAGATGGGGTTGGCTTGACAAGTTGCTGTATGTACTGCCCTTCTGCGGCACAAAGAGCGGTCCTGAATCGGCTCTTGTGCCTTTGCTGGACAGATTTCACCATTGTGAAGGAGTGGGTGTCGGTGTGAGTGGAAAAGAATTGTATGACGGCTTGCGGTCATCTTCAGATAAAGCGTCACGCTTGTCGGATGTACTTGTCTACAAGCAGTCCGGCATTCGCATAACCGGCGTTACCTCAAAGAGGTCAGACACAGTGGTCGTAACAAATCTGTCAGAGCTGGACTTATTTGACAAAAGCTCAATAAACGCGAATCAGGGTAACGGCAATTATGGTATCAGCTACTATGGTCAGATAAGCAGTGTGAGTAGCGGCAGTACAGGTAGAATAGCCGGTGTGAGCGGTTGTCCAGCGGGTTGCGAAAACGCGATAGGTATAGATCTGACCGGTGCATATATCCGCTATTATTTCGGACGTGAGAGCCGGAATACTGAGGAAGGAGTACGTGTGATGAGCAGTGGGATGCATTTCTATAACGAGGATGTAAGAGATAACCGGAGCAATCTGTTGCGCTACAGAATCTATGATTCAGACTTGTCATCGATGGTGTATCATCAGGAGACTGCGGAACGAGCCGAATGCAACGCAGTGGATAGGAGTTACGCTTCATCTTCGAGATGGGGTGTGGCCGGCGCATGGAATAATGTGACCAAAACAGCAGTGCATGTGAATCCGTCCGCTCAGATCGAGATACGATATATCGCGTGGCATGACGGTACGCTTGGTCAAACGGATGAAGAAACGTACCTCCCGGCGCTAAAGACTCTTCTGTCTGCGATGGGAAAAATTTGACAGTCATGAAGGATTACAGCTGGGAAATAGGGATGTTGGGCGGTCTTGTGGGAAGACTGCCGGGACGGATAGAGCGCGTATCAGACTTACGTGATGCGCTGAATGCGATAGCGGATGGACTGAATGTGATGCTTCACCTTAGCGGAAAAGACCCAGAGGTAGGTAGTGACATTGAATCTTATGCCCCTGTAGAAAGCATCAGTGCAGAGGAGATCGAGGCTCTCCTACGAGAGTGAGATAAAAGAATCAAAACCGATCATAATAGATTATTAACCTTTAAATTAATTCAAAGAATGGCACAGAAGAAATATCTGGACTATGCAGGGTTGGAAACCCTTTTGGAGAAACTGTTTGGCCGCCAATTCAAGGGGATGGGCCTGTCACACGAGGACTTCACAGCAGAGCTGAAGTCAAAATACGACAGCTTCGTCAACGGTAGCGCGAGCGCCGATGACCTCGCTGCGCTGGCGACACGTGTCTCGGCTGTAGAGGCTCTGATAGAGTCCGACAGCGATGCGGCTATCAACAAGTTTAACGAGATTGTTGAGTTCCTGGCAGGTATCGACAACACCGACACAATGGCCGGAATCGTGTCGGGGATCGAATCCAAAGTGACCGAGGCGAAGAATCTGGCCGCCGGCAAAGCTGACAAGGCCACCACTCTGGCCGGCTATGGCATCACTGACGCGAAAATCGCTGATGACGGCACTATCACTCTCGGAGCGAAGACTGTCAAACCTCTCACCGAGCACCAGAGTCTTGCGGCATATGCCAAGACATCCGAGGTGGACGCCAAGGTGGCGAATCTCGCTACAAAGACCGAGCTGACCACCGGACTTGCTACGAAGGTCAATGAGTCCGATCTTGTGGCGATCACGAATG
>CAYSJG010000300.1:0-1843 GCA_964431295.1 uncultured Sangeribacter sp.
GACCGAAATCTGCGACCCCTGCGTTAACATTTTTTGTGGGATGGGGTCTTAATGCTTATGTGATTCTTTCGGGTTGCCCTACGGGACACCTGGTTTTATTATGGGTGCTGACTTCCAGGGGTGAAATGCCCCTACGGGACATTTTACGCCCTGGCTAAATTGTGTAACCCCTACGGGGTACGCACTGATTTTCCGTATCGAGCTTGAGGAGACATCGATAAACTTATAAACTTATAAACGATAAACCTTAAGTTTCAGCAAGTTGAAAACTTGCGAAGCTTAAATTATTTACCTTTTTGTCGAGATTACCATAAATGTGACGGCGATCATCGCTATCAGTATGCCGATGACAATGTTGTCTGTAAGTGGTTCGCCGAATACGAGTGTGCCGACGAGTATTGCTGTGACGGGTTCGAAGACTCCGAGTACGGATGCTTTGGTGGCGCCGATGTTGCGTGTAGCGACGGCAAGTGTGGCTGTGGAGACTATTGTCGGCAGTATGGCAAGGCATGCTATGTTGAGCCAATCAATATTTGTCTCAATGCCGGTGGTGAGATTTTCGCCTGATACGGTAATTGTCGCCAGGAATATTATGGCTCCTACGGACAATGTGTAGAATGTCAGCAATGAGTTGGAGATGTTGCTGATGGTCTTGCTACGGTTGATGATGACAATAAAGAGGGCGTATGCCAATGCCGATCCGATTGAGAGCCATATCCCGATGGGGTCGATTGTTTGTGATGAACTGCCTTGGGTCATGATGACAACTCCGGCAAATGTGGCAGCAATGGCGAGCCATACTTGCCATGAGGGTACGACACGCAGAAATACCATGATGAGTGCCACCAGTACGGGATATAGGAATACAAGTGTGGTGGCGAGTCCGGAGGGGATGTAGTGATATGCCTGAAACAGGGATATGCTGCTGGTGGTATATAGCAGACCGAGCAACAGCAGTATGCCTGTCTGCCTCCATGTGATTTTGAGGCTGTGCTTGTCCAGGAGAAGAAATGCTCCAAGGAGTATCACGGCTATGGCATAGCGGAAGAAGAGTATGGATTCTACTGAGGCACCGTTGCGCATGAGCGGCATGCCGAAGAGTGGGTTAAGTCCATAGGTGACTCCGGTGATAATGCCCGCGGGGTAGCCGATAATTGCTTCTTTGCTTATTTTTTTCATCATAATGAATAACTCAATCAAGTCGATTGCAACTTGATTTTCATCGTTTCGTTTTCAAATCTTTGCTCTTGAATGATTTGATTCTGTTGTGAAAATTTTCGCGCAGACATTCGCTGTAAAGCCATGGTTCGGCTCCGTGATAGTCGCCGGTGTTGAGAATGTCAAGGATGTTGGGCAATGCGCTGCCGTCGTATCCTTCGACTACAAGCACTTTGTATTCCGGCGATTGTGTAACTGTAATGGTGTCGTTCAAGACCGCCGGTGTCGCATCAGTTGTCCAGTCATATTCCCATGTCGAAGGGATGTAGAATACATCGGCGCCATCTCCCCTATCGTTAAGCTCCACATGCCACATGTGGGCGTTGTTATAATCCGGGGCTTGAGGCACATATACGTTTTCAGCGACCGTCGATGATTCGATAGAGTTGCAAGCCATAGCGAAACCGCAAACCGCCAACGGGATTATCAATATTATTTTACGAATATCCATATTTAAGTACACCGCTCTAATGAAGCGCAAATATAGTAAAAGTAGAAAAATAAATCAAGCGCATGAATGCTCATAGAAACTCTTGGACTCCATCTGGCCCCCATCTCAACCCTCCATCAGCATCCCATCTGCTCCCGGAAAAAGCGACACTCTCCAGAACATCAAGTACGAGTT
>CAYSJG010000301.1:0-1806 GCA_964431295.1 uncultured Sangeribacter sp.
ACAACGGGGGCGGTCTTCTCACCAATATAGACACCCTTATCGGACGGTTTATCACCAATGAGATACCCGGAGGGAGCATCAGCCATAAGACAGGGCCGGGCCATGATGACTTCTCCGAGCCATATTCCATCACATACTCTCCGGCGGATCCCGGCCTGCATATCACCTACTCCGGTCCTATAGCCCTGCTGACCAACCGCAGTTGCTACAGCGCCGCCAACGCCTTTGCCGCAGTGATGAAAACGCTGCCTCAGGTGACAGTGATCGGCGCACGTACCGGAGGCGGCGCGGGGCTTCCGATGTCATACGAGCTTCCTAACGGATGGCTGATACGCCTTTCAGCCTCGCCGCTTTATGCTACGGACGGCAGCTGTGTGGAGGGGGGCGTCGACCCCACTCCCGGCTTTGAATGCCACTGTACGGCAGAGCGCCTCGCCGAAGGTATCGATGACATCCTCGACAAGGCGCTACAATTCTTAAGATCTAAATAGAGCGCGTCCCTTACGGGAGCAACGGGATCATATTGCCTACTCAGCGGCGTAGCTGCGCACGACCGGCGACTCCACATCCACGCCGTACTCACGGGCAAAGCGAAGGATATTACGCGCCAGAAGGGGCTTGAGATCCTCGGGGCAATAACGGAAGTATGCCTCGGCGGCTCTTACGTGGGCTGCATCCGGCATCGGGAATTCTCTTCGTTCGGGAAGACCATATACGCTGTCAGGGAGCTCCTTACGCTCCTCAGCATCAAGAATGTCGCTCATAATTCTGTGTGTTTTAATAGTTTAATTAACGAATCCACTTTAAAAAGCGGACTCAGTAAGTATATTTAGAAATTTATGTTGTTGCGAAGCAGAAGCTCGCGCAGTCTGTATATCTCCTGAGTGGAAGCCTCCATCTTATCGGCGAGTGTGTCAATTCTAGACTGCAGGTCTGAATTTTTCTCTGTCAGAGTCTCATTGCGCACCCATAATCTGCGTATGCGCTCCTGCAGACTATCCATCTCCTCTCTTGAGACCTGCAGAGAATCATCGTCATATTCCCTCTCCCTGCCATGCGCCTGAAACAATTTTTTCAGCTGCTGCATCAATTGAGATTCCGAAAGATTACCGATAGCCCGTGAGGCCGCCTGCGCCTCGCGATCTTCATCAATGGTAAAGAAGAGTAGTTCAGATTCGCCGAATATATCAGAGAGTATTCGTCGCTTACGTGCCGGCAAGGGGCTGCGTCCGTTTTCCACAGCGGACAAAAAACTCTGTTTTACTCCAAGTTGGGAAGCAAGTGCTTGCTGGCTTAAACAGTGCGATTTTCTGAGTGATTGGATATCAATTCTTGGCATAAAAAGTAATATAAAGGGCCGAAGACAGTCGTGAAGACTATCTCCGACCCTATAAATTTAACATAAACATCCCGATTATGTTTTACAAATCACCCCATTTCTTTAAATTTTAACATTTTCGCACCGCAAAGGTGAATGACACAGAACTGACGTTTTGATATATCGCGAGATTTGATTAATTTTGAGCGGAAAATGCGATCCCGAAATCGGGAGTGCAGAGCGCGCAGACTAAAAACTCGGACTCTGCATTTACAAAATCTTAGATAGAAATATGGCAAAACAGGAAGATGTCTTCAAGACAATAATCGCACATGCTAAGGAATACGGCTTCGTGTTCCAGTCATCGGAAATATACGACGGCCTCTCGGCAGTATACGACTACGGCCAGAACGGTGTTGAGCTCAAGAACAACATCAAGCGTTACTGGTGGGAAGCCATGACGATGCTCCATGACAACATCGTGGGGA
>CAYSJG010000302.1:0-1804 GCA_964431295.1 uncultured Sangeribacter sp.
CCATCGAGCCGGCCTTCGGACGATACTGCTTGAGCATATCCTCGGCAGCCTTGTCGTTGCGAACTTTGGCTGTAAGATATTCCTTGACGTCGGCGTTGGTCACAGGCACATAGTCATCATATTCCGACACCACAGCCGCGGCGTAGAGCATCGGCTGCTGCATGTCATTGCTCTGATAGATATGGCTGACCTCACCGGGCTTGCCGTCGATCATCACCCAGCGTACCACCTGACGCGAGTCAGGATAATACATGGAGTATCCCGGCATGCGGGGCACAGCGTCTGCACTCTGAGTCAGCTGGAAGGTCTGCAGATTGTATCCCTCCTTGGCCGCACCTTTGGCAAACGCGGCAGCGGTATTATTCTCTGCGAGGTATTTCTCCAGTTTTTCACGAGCATCTTCAAGAGTCTTGGCCGAAGGCTGGAGAGCATATTCCACTACATCATATTCATATATCTCCACGGGAGCGCCCTGTGCGGCGAGCTGTCCGAGGATCGCACCGTCGCCGGTGGACATCAGTTTGATATATTTGCCTCCGGCGGCCTTGAGCGAATCAAGCTGAGCCTCGGGAAGCTCGGTGGTGCGGCCCTTGTCGCTGTAAAGCGTCATCCACTGGTTGGTTTGGGCCATCACACTGTCAGCGGAGAATTTCACGCTGATGGAGTCCACGGAGAGACCGCCGTTGAGAGCAGCGAGCACTCTTGAGGGAAGGTTCTTGCCGGCCACGGTCACGAGGTTGAGCTTCACACTGTCCGTAGCCTGATAGCGGCGACCCATCTTGGCGACTGTAAAGCCGCGGAGGTTATTGCTTACTATCTTGACAGTGTCGTGGGAAGCGGTGGTGACAAACTCCTTGACGGCACCCCCGGGGAGGTCGGCGGCCTTAAGAGTCTTGTGTTCGATATTCAGACCTTCAGAGCGGAGACGCTTGCTCAGCGAGGGCGTGGAGTCATTGAGATCCTTCACCACCTCTGCGGCAAGCTCTGTGGCCGCCTTGCGGTCAGCCTCGCTCGGAGATACGGAGACAGCCACAAAGTTGATCTCCTTGGTAGGCTCCTGCACACGAAAGATATTCTTCTCTTCCTGATAAGCCTTCTGTATCTCGGCCTCGCTTACGGGATATTTCTTCTCGTCTACCACGCCGTAGGGGCGATAAGCCACCTTGACGTTAGTGGTATTCACATAGTCATTGTAGAGAGCCTTGCGGTCAAGATCATTTGACTGGAAGGTGCCGGCGAGCAACGCTACATAAGTCTGCTGCGCGAGCTGCTGCTTGGCCTCGTTCTCTATGCTGAGCCACATCTTCTGATAGGGCTCCATCGATGCCTGGCTCATGCCGTTGGCCTGCGGATTGAACACCACATTATATGCCTGCTCGATAGAGGTGATGTTGGCGCCCATGGCCTGAAGCTGGCGCACGAGATTGATCATCTCGGGAGTGGGCTGCGAATTAAACATAAACTGACGGAGTTGCTCGGGAGATGTGCGGATGCCGAGTTTCTCCACACCCTGCTTGAGGAGCATCTCCGTGACAAGCTGATTTAGCGCCATCTGTGGAAGACGCTGCACGTCAAAACTTGCATACTGCTGAGGATTCTGCTTACGGGCCTCCTCAAGTTGCTGTGAGAGCTCTTCGCGCTTACGCTGATAGTCCATGTAATCGATTTTGTCGCCGCCTACCTTGGCCACCGTAGTCTGGTTGCCGAAGAGGTTGCGACCGTTGCTGATTGCATCGCCGAGGATAAAGGCGAGCAATGCCGCGAAAATCACAACCAGCAGTAACACTGATTTGCTTCTGATTTT
>CAYSJG010000303.1:0-1797 GCA_964431295.1 uncultured Sangeribacter sp.
TGTCCGATGCGGGATTCTCATTGTAGATGACCGCGCGATTCTTCTCCAGATATATGAAATTTGTATGCTCGCGCGAGATGACGGCGCGCACACGGTCAGTGTCGTGGACCGCCTCCACATCTATATGCAGATTGGAGGGCGCGTCCTCGCAAAGCTTGATGGAGATGACCTTGCGGGCCATATATTCGCGGCCTCGTTCCACAGCCTCCGGTGTGACATCGCGTAGCACTTCCAGTCCGTATTCGGACTTGCCGATAAGCGCGCCGAGAGCTATCGCTATCGGCAGGCCGATCATTCCCGTGCCCGGGATACCTACCCCCATGGCGTTTTTAAGGATATTGCTGCTGAGGCTCACGGTGATGCGGTCCGGCACGGCGCCCAGCAGTTCGGTGGCTTTGGCCACACACAGGCTTACGGCCGCCGGCTCGGTACATCCGAGTGCCGGGACTACCTCACGCTTGATAAGTCCGATTATTGATTCACGTTTCTCTTTTGGTAACATGATTTAAGGAGATATTATGTATAGTCCGAAAAATTAGAATTCAGCAGTTAAAAGTCATGATTACTTCTGCTCGGTGTCGGTGAAGAGCGGTATCTGACTGCGTTTGGAGCGTTCTATCTTCTTGTTGCGCCAGCATTTGCGGCAGCAGGCCACATATCTGTCATTGCCCCCTATTTCCACCTGTGCGCCTTCGGTGATTATCTCACCGCGAGAGTCTATACGGGCGTTCATGATGGTTTTGCGGCCGCAGGTGCAGGTGGATTTGACCTCGTCGATAGTATCCGCCATCTCGAAGAGACGCTTGGAGCCCTCGAAGAGCTGGCCGCGGAAATCGGTGCGCAGGCCGTAGCAGACCACATTTACAGCGAAATCATCGACTATGGCCGCCAGCTGGTCCACTTGTGAGGCGGCGAGAAACTGTGCCTCGTCGACAAGTATCCAGTCGGGAAGATTGTCGGGATTCTCACGCTGCAGTCCCTTTATCTCCTCGTAAAGATTGGAGTCGGCGTATATCCAGCGGCATTCGCGCTCGATTCCGATGCGCGAGTGTATGACATTCTTGTTGTCGCGCGTGTCTATGACCGGCTTCATGCAGATATAATTCAGTCCGCGCTCCTCAAAATTATAGGCAGTGGTCAGCAGGAGGGCCGTTTTTGCGGACCCCATGGTGCCGTATCTAAAATATAATTTGGCTATTCTGTTCATTTTCAGTGAGATGTGTAAGCGCTTCGGTGACGCTTCAATCTTCACCTCAAAGATAATACCTTTCTGCGAATTGACCAAATTATCAGGTGATGCAAGATTTTTGGCCTCCCCGCTTGTTGTAACTGCGTGATACCACTGAATTTTTGCTAAAGTGGAGTTAAATCACTAATTTTGCACAAGAGTACGCCATGAGGTCGCTCAGCTCTTTCCCGAGCCGCCTGTTCACGTGTCGTGACTCAAATATATTGCCCATAATGAAGACATTTGAAGAATTAGGCGTAGCCCCCGAATTGCTGAAAGCGATATACCGTCTCGGATTTGAGAATCCGATGCCCATCCAGGAGATGGTCATCCCTCACCTGCTCCACAATGACGGCGATGTGGTGGGACTCGCCCAGACAGGCACCGGTAAGACGGCCGCATTCGGACTGCCGGTGCTCCAGCGCATCGACGCCTCTTCGGAGGAGACTCAGGCGCTTGTCATCGCTCCCACGCGCGAGCTTTGTCTGCAGATAGCCGGCGACCTTGCCGACTTCTCGCAGTATCAGCAGAATATAAAGATATTGCCGGTGTACGGCGGATCCTCCATC
>CAYSJG010000304.1:0-1792 GCA_964431295.1 uncultured Sangeribacter sp.
ATATAAATCGGCGGCGATGATTCAAAGTGATCATTGCCGCCTATTATTGTATTTGACGATGGTGTCTTTGTCGGATTATTCGTCAGCGTTCAGAACCGGTCTTACGGCCATTGTTAGTTTGTCGCTGCCATCAACGTAAGCCACGCTTATTTCGCCACCCTGTTTGCCTTCGGAATTCAGACGCAGCATTACTTCCGCGAGTTCATCCTCGAGATACTTCTGTATGGCTCTCTTGAGCGGACGGGCTCCATAATTCTTGTCGTATCCCTTGTCCGCGATAAATTTACGCGCCTCTTCGGTGAGCTCGATCTTGTAGCCCAATTTGTTGAGACGAGCATAGAGCGCGGCAAGCTCGACATCAATTATCTTATAAATAGCATCACGGTCAAGCTGCGAGAACATGATGACATCGTCCACACGGTTGAGAAATTCAGGAGAGAAGGCCTTGTTGAGAGCTTTCGCAATCACACTGTTGGCCATCTTCTTGTCATCCTCGGCGGTCTGGAATCCCACTCCGCCGGCGCCGAACTCCTTGAGCTGACGCGAACCGATATTGGAAGTCATGATGATGATGGTGTTTTTGAAATCTATGCGGCGTCCGAGAGAGTCAGTGAGCCGGCCTTCATCCATCACCTGTAGCAGAATGTTGAACACATCAGGATGTGCCTTCTCGATCTCATCGAGCAGAACTACCGAGTAAGGTCTGCGTCTGACTTTCTCAGTAAGCTGTCCCCCCTCTTCGTAGCCCACGTATCCCGGAGGGGCGCCTACCAGTCTCGACACGGTGAATTTCTCCATGAATTCACTCATATCCATGCGTATGAGAGCGTCCGGCGAGTCGAAAAGATATTCTGCGAGCTTGCGGGCGAGATGAGTCTTGCCCACGCCTGTGGGACCGAGAAACATGAATGTGCCTATAGGCTTGTTGGGATCTTTGAGACCTATACGATTGCGCTGTATTGCCTTTACAATCTTCTGTATAGCCTCGTCCTGTCCTATCACCGAGCCGGCGAGAGCCGATCCCATCTCGATGAGTCGGGAGCCTTCAGCCTGGGCTATGCGCTGAGTCGGTACACCGGTCATCATGGCCACTACCTCCGCCACTTTCTCCTCGTCCACAGTCTGCCGGTCATTTTCAAGACTTTTCTCCCATTCCTTCTTGGCCGCTTCAAGCTTATGCTTGGCTGAATTTTCTGCATCACGCAATTTAGCGGCTTGCTCGAAGTCCTGAGACTGGGCTGCCTCGAGTTTTTTGCGGGTGATCTCCTCGATTTCCGTCTCAAGAGTTTCGATCTCCTCCGGCACTACGATATTTGTGATATGCACACGTGAGCCGGCCTCATCGAGTGCATCGAGAGCCTTGTCCGGAAAATTGCGGTCGCTTACGTAGCGTTCGGTAAGCTGTACGCAGGCTTTGAGCGCATCATCGGTGTAGCTGACATTATGATGCTGCTCATACTTCTCCTTGACGTTTTTGAGAATCTCGAGGGTCTCTTCAGGAGTGGTAGGTTCTACTATGACTTTCTGGAAACGGCGTTCAAGAGCGCCGTCCTTTTCGATATTCTGGCGGTATTCATCGAGCGTGGTAGCACCGATGCACTGAATCTCGCCCCTTGCGAGAGCCGGCTTGAGCATATTGGCGGCGTCCATGCTGCCGGGCGCGCTTCCCGCACCGACGATTGTATGTATCTCGTCGATGAATACGATGATGTCAGGATTCTTTGACAATTCGTCGAGCACGCTTTTTATCCGTTCCTCAAACTGTCCGCGATATTTCGTGCCGGCCACCATG
>CAYSJG010000305.1:0-1764 GCA_964431295.1 uncultured Sangeribacter sp.
TCCGTGCCATAAGCATCGTTCTGGTGGTAATCAATATCTATTGGTTCTGCCCGGAGCTTCACCCCACACAGCCCGACAATTTTTTCCAAATCGTCGATAAGGTGCTGAATGGTTTCGACCGTTCTTGCCACATGTTCCACAGCCAATACACCGCCAAGTGGTTTGCTCTGCTTCTTCTCGCCCTCTCGTGTTTCGGCACGAAGGGCGTAAAGAACGAGGATATTACATGGCGCACTATCTGGCTCTTTCTCGGAGCCGGACTTGTGCTGTATCTCATGCCCAAGCTGCATTACACCTTATATATAATGTGTACTGCGGCGGGGGTCATCTGTCTGCTCATGGCCGGCAACTGGATAAGCCGCATACTTCGCAATAATCTGATGACCGACGTATTCAACAATGAAAACGAGTCATTCCAGCAGGAAACTCGCAAAATCGACAATAAATACTCGATAAATCTGCCCACAAGATTCTATTACAAGAAGAAGTGGAACGACGGCTGGATAAATGTAGTAAACCCGTTCAGAGCGACTATCGTGCTCGGCACTCCCGGTTCGGGAAAGTCGTATGCTGTAGTCAACAACTTTCTTAAACAGCAGATAGAGAAAGGTTTTGCGCTGTATTGCTATGATTTTAAGTTTGCCGACCTCAGTACGATTGTATATAATCACTTCCTGAAGCATAAGAAGAAATACCCCGAAGGTGCAAAATTCTATGTGATAAACTTCGATGACCCGAAAAGGAGCCACCGCTGCAATCCCATTGCCCCGGCATTCATGACGGACATCGCCGACGCATACGAATCCGCCTATACCATAATGCTTAACTTGAATAAAACATGGATCCAGAAGCAGGGTGATTTCTTCGTGGAGTCACCTATCATTCTGTTGGCAAGTATTATATGGTATCTCAAGCTCTATAAGGGAGGCAAATACTGCACATTCCCCCATGCTATCGAGTTTCTAAACCGTCGATACGAGGATATTTTCCCGATACTGTCCTCATATCCCGAGCTGGAGAACTACCTATCTCCGTTCATGGACGCATGGCAAGGTGGAGCCGCAGATCAGTTGCAGGGTCAGATCGCATCGGCAAAGATACCTCTGTCCCGTATGATTTCGCCTCAGCTCTACTGGGTAATGTCAGGCAATGACTTCACTCTCGACATTAACAACCCACAAGCCCCGAAGATACTCTGTGTCGGCAACAACCCCGACCGCCAGAACATCTACGGTGCCGCCCTCGGATTATACAACTCCCGTATTGTCAAGCTGATTAACAAGAAGGGTATGCTCAAATCGGGAGTGGTGATAGACGAGCTTCCGACCATCTATTTCAAAGGACTCGATAATTTGATAGCTACCGCCCGAAGCAACAAAGTTGCCGTCTGTCTCGGTTTTCAGGACTTCTCACAGCTCAAACGCGACTATGGCGATAAGGAGGCAGCCGTCGTGATGAATACCGTCGGCAACATTTTCTCCGGGCAGGTCGTGGGCGAGACTGCCAAGACACTCTCCGAGCGTTTCGGCAAAGTCCTTCAGAAGCGTCAGTCGATTTCAATCAACCGACAGGACGTGAGTCAGTCGTTCAATACCCAGATGGACAGCCTTATTCCTCAGAGTAAGATTTCCACTCTGACCCAGGGAATGTTTGTCGGCTCCGTCTCCGACAACATCGACCAGCGCATAGATCAGAAGATTTTCCATGCCGAGATTGTAGTGGATGTCAAGAAGGTCGCTACCGAAACAGCAGCCTATAAGCCGA
>CAYSJG010000306.1:0-1669 GCA_964431295.1 uncultured Sangeribacter sp.
ATCTGGCTTTTTACTGTCGTCATGGCAATAACGTTCGGAACACTACTGTATTTTCAGATTATGTATCTTGAAAATATGGTAAAAATGCGTGAGAGTCAGTTTGCCGAAAATGTAAGTCGTTCGCTTCATTCCACAGTCGTAGACCTTGAGCGTCTTGAGACGTTGCATTATCTTGAGGAGGACGTAAATATTATTGAATCGTCTATCAATGGAGATGTAGACATCTCATCCCAAGTCGGATCGGTAAATCAGAATAATAATAATGGGACTTCCCGCATCACATTCCCCTCTCCTACTGAGAAAGTATCCGACCGTTATCGCGCGCTTCAGGAGGCGGTCCGTTCGCAATATCTTTATCAGCGCGGTCTGCTGAATGAGGTAATCCTGAATATATTGCGCAATGCCGGCAGCCGGCCTGTCAGCGAAAGGGCCGACTCCACCATGGTGCGCCAGATCCTCTCCTCAGAATTGTCCGCCAATGGGCTTGAAGTTCCCTTCGCTTTTGCTGTCACTTCTGCTGAGGGCAACATAATATATCAGACTGACGGATATGATACCGAGGCTAATGAGATATATTCTGAAACTCTTTTCCCAAATACCAACAGACAATATAAATTGCTGACTCAATTTCCGACAAAGCACGAATATATATTCTCCTCAGTGCGTTTCATCATTCCCACTCTGGCGCTCACTCTGTTTCTGATAGTCATATTCCTATATACTATCATGCTTGCATTGAGACAGAAGAAGCTTACAGAGATGAAGGCTGATTTCATCAATAATATGACGCATGAGTTCAAGACTCCTATCTCCACGATCTCACTGGCTGCCCAGATGCTCGGTGATGATACGGTTATGAAGTCGCCGGGATCTCTCAAGCATCTCTCCGCCGTGATCTCGGATGAGTCCAAGAGACTCCGCTTCCAGGTGGAGAAGGTGTTGCAACTTTCCATGTTTGACAATGCCAATACGGCGATGAATTTCTCCATCGTAGATGTCAACTCCATAATATTTAATATCGTAAATACGCATAAGCTCAAGGTTGAGAAGCTCGGAGGAAATATCGAAATGCATCTTGATGCTGAAAATGCTGAAGTCAATCTTGACGAGATGCACTTCACAAATGTGATATTCAATCTTCTCGACAATGCCATAAAATATATGCGCGAAGATACACCGCCTCATCTAATGGTCTCTACCAAGGATATAGGTGATGACAGAATAGAGATCCGAGTCCGTGACAACGGTATCGGGATACGTAAAGAGGATTTGAAAAGAATCTTCGACAAATTTTATCGCGTCAGCACTGGCAATCGTCATGATGTCAAGGGATTTGGTCTGGGACTGGCATATGTCAAGAAGATGGTGAAGGCTTTCGAAGGCGACATCGTGGTGGAGAGCGAGCCCGGGAAGTGGTCGGAATTTATCATTACACTTCCGCTGGCTGTATAGACAGTGATATTTGAACATTATATGTTTTTAAACGTTAAATAAACATAAGCTGACAAGTTATAAATTAACAATTGCGGTCATATCGCGTGTGTCTTGTCAATGAAGATAATAAAATATATATGGCTATGGATAATAAGATAAGAATACTGCTCTGCGAAGATGATGAGAATCTCGGCACTCTTCTTCGTGAATTTCTTCAGGCTAAGGGATTCAATAC
>CAYSJG010000307.1:0-1647 GCA_964431295.1 uncultured Sangeribacter sp.
TCGCTCAATTTTACAATCTGAAATCAGCAAGTTGAACTTGCGAAACTTAAATAAAATAATTCAGTATTCAATATTTAAAATAATTCAGTATTCAAGATTAATATGTATCCCTTTTTTAGAGATTTTGATTTCAGGCACTTTGTATACCTTGCCATCGAGCGGGACTTCGGGGGCAGCCTGAAGCCGGATGGCCTTTATTTTGCTCTCAGGTATTTTCCAGCGCGCTCCGTATCGCGGGTGTTCGATATGTGAGGCTATCTCTTCGGCAATATCTCTTGTGCCTCCGTACGGGGCGATAAATCGGAGGATAAGAAGACGCGGTGCCGCGAATCCCTTTACCGCATTCCATGGTAGAAATACATCTGTCCCCTCAGCGAGGCTGTCGGCGATCGCTTTCTCTACCACTGCGCTGTCATCGGCCAGGCAGGAGAGGGTAGAGGCTATGGCTGTGTCAGCCCCTGCCCAGCGGGAACGCAGCAGCGGCAACACATCATGGCGCAGGAAGTTGCGGCGGTAGTCGGTGGAGAGGTTGGTGGAGTCTGTGACAAAACTGACATTTTCCTCCTCGAGATATGTCAATATGTCACGACGGTGTATCCGCAGAAGCGGACGGACTATATGTCTGTCGCGCGGAAGCATCCCCCGCAGTCCGCGAGCGCCTGATCCTCTCAGCATATTGAGCAGCATCGTCTCGGCATTGTCATCGGCGTTGTGGCCTGTAGCGAGCAGGGCATGCTCTCTGTCGCATATCTCCTTAAACCATCCATGGCGTAATTCCCGTGCTCCCGCTTCGACAGATAGTCTTTTTTCACTGCAGTAGGCGATTGTATCGAAATCTTTGACAAGCAGTTGCACGAGATTTTCATCGGCAGATCGCTGAGACTGAAATCTCTCATTGAGTTCCTGACAGATCTTTTCGGCAAATCTCCGGTCGCGTTCCGACTCTTCGCCGCGGAGATGGAAATTGCAGTGCAGGGCCATCAAACGGGGTGTTCCCGATACACCCCGGCGCATCGAAGCGGCGGCGATGGCAAGAGAATGCAGCAGCGCCATACTGTCAGGACCTCCCGAAAAGGCTATTGCGAGCGCGGGCGCATCGCAATGTTGCAATGTGGAGCGTGCCGAAAGTCGTATGTAATCAGTGGCGGATCTGCGTGGCATAACTTGTGAAAAATATTGTCCGGAAATTTTTTTCTGACAAAATTAAAAAAAATGGCTAAAATATGATGTACGACAAGAGAAATTTGGCTTGAAATTTGTTTAAACATATAGTGACGGTCACGAAGTCTCCGACGCGAAGATCGTCATAGATATAAGAATTAATTAACTTAAAAAATAGCAATACAATGGCAAAGGAATGGATTTGCACAGTCTGCGGCTATGTAGCAGAAGGTGAAGAGGCACCCGAGAAGTGCCCCCAGTGTGGAGCTCCCCGCTCCAAGTTTAAAGAGCTTGACAAGAGCGAGCTGCTTCAGTTTGTGACCGAGCATGTCGTAGGTGTGGCCAAGGACACAAGCGACGAGATGAAGAAGGACCTCAACACTCACTTCATGGGCGAGTGCACAGAGGTAGGTATGTATCTTGCCATGTCACGTCAGGCTGACCGCGAGGGATATCCCGAAATCGCCGAGGCATTCAAGCGCTACG
>CAYSJG010000308.1:0-1628 GCA_964431295.1 uncultured Sangeribacter sp.
GACGCCACATCCTCCGCCATCGACGCATTCCTCGCCACAGTCCCCCCGTCCCCCGTCCCCCTCAACCTCCGCGACACCGACACCCCCGCACAGCATACAGCAGCCCCCGCCGCCACCACACGACAGGCCGCCCCGCCCAAAGCACCCTTACAGACAGAAAAGAGAGCAGAAGAAGCCTCCCTGACCGAAAGTTTTGCCCGAATTATGATAAAAAACGGCAATTATCGCAAGGCTTTGGAAATTATGACCGAATTAAATTTGAAAAATAGCAAAAAAATATTTACTTTGCAGACCAAATCCGCTTCCTAAAGAAGTTGATTGCCATCACGCAACAATAATTAGAATCACATGTATATCTTTCTCAGCATCCTGATAGTACTCGCATGCGTACTTCTCATCTGCGTAGTACTCATCCAGAAATCCAAAGGAGGCGGCCTCGCCTCAGACTATTCCAGCGGCAACCAATATATGGGTTATCGCAAGACCACAGACTTCATAGAAAAGGCCACCTGGAGCCTCGCCATCTTTGTCTGCATAGTATCCATCCTCTCATCCTTTGCCATCAAGACCCCCATCAACAAGTCCTCGATCGGCAACGCCCCCGCGCAGCAGACAGCCCCCGCTCCCGCACCCGCAGCAGCCCCGGCCAACCAGGTACCCGCCAAATAAAAAAAGCGAAAAAAACATTCCCCACACGAGGGGGTGCGTCAACACACAGACGCACCCCCTCGTTTGCTTTACTTGTTTTACGACATAAGCCGCAGCACAAGTGGGTGTCGAATGGTGAGAGTTTGAGAAAAAAGTGTTAACTTCACTACATCAAATCATCGGTCTTGTCAAAGGCGATTGTTCGTATACCTCATCTTACAGCATATGGGAGAAATAAAGCTAAATATTATGGAGCGCCGAGCGATACCTGACTTGCTCGACAGAAAATACTATATTCCGGAATACCAGCGAGGGTATCGATGGGAAGAAAAACAGGTCATTGACTTGCTTGACGACCTTAACTCTTTCTTCCAAGATGGCATTAAGGGACAATTTTATTGTCTCCAGCCTATTGTGGTCAAGCAAATTTTAGATAAAGATAAGGCGGAGCGAGGCCTTGACCATAATGATTGGTATGAGGTTATCGATGGCCAACAACGGCTTACGACTCTGCGTATCATCATGCAAGTGTTCGACCAGCTCAATCGTCCGCAGTTTGGTGCATATCATAAGCATGGCTATACCATCAGGTATGCCACTCGTCCGGATATGCAGAACATCTTCGAGTCAATTACAGTCATACAGAATCAGGAGGGGAAGATCGTAATTGACCAGAGTAAGAATAACTGGAAACCCATTATCGACTCCCACTATATTTACAACGCTGCATCTACGGTGCTTAATTGGTTTCTTGATGATGACAGCACATCGAAACTCAGTGTATTCGGTCAGTTTTTCTACAAGGGTCTGAATGATAATTTAAAATTATTACTGTCCGCTAAACCGTAAACGAGTGAGTCCAACTTCTTGAGATACAGAAGTAGGGCTTACTTTTTGAGTAAGACAAGCCCCCGTCTTAAATTTCTCTGAATTTTCCTTGAAAAAGTAACTAAATCTCCTGAGACTCGGTTTTCGGAGCC
>CAYSJG010000309.1:0-1627 GCA_964431295.1 uncultured Sangeribacter sp.
CAGCAGGACCTGTCTGCATATCCGCAGGGTCCACTTTGGAGGTACCGTCATTTATTTTTGCCCCAGTCTGTATGATGAGCGGCATGAGGTCGCTGAATTCCAATCCGTATTGCTTGAGATAATCGTAGGCCAATGCCCAGAGATGATTGGTAAAATTGCAGGCGAACACGGCGGCTATATGCAGGCGGCACCTTGTGATTGAGTCAGCTTCTCTTACGTGGGGTGAGATTTTGCGTGCGAGTGTCATGAGACTTTCAGTCACTTCCGGGTCGGCCGCCTCTATGAAGAACGGTATCTCCCTGTAGTCCATGTGTATCTCCTTGGTGAAGGTCTGTAGAGGATAGAATACAGCACGCCGATTCATGGGAACATTGCTAAGCGCATCGAGTTCGGAGCCTCCCGAAGTATGTGCCACAATGCCGTTGAAATTACTCAATTTTGCGGCGCAGTCCGATATGTGTGCGTCATGGACAGCGATGATGGCGACTTTTGCATCAGCAGGAATGTCGTCAGCAGTAAATCTGCGTGCCGCTAAGCTTTTGACTTCAAGCCCTGCTTGTGAGAATGCCTTTGCGAGGTGAGTGCCGACATTTCCTTCTCCTATTATGATGATTTTAGCCATACAGTAAATAATTTCAGAAAAATTCAATATTTTTCAGCCGTGACTTCCATTCGTGTGATTGTGGAGTGTCCGGCAGTATCACGAGTCCGCCGGTGCATTCCTCCGGTCGCATCATAGCGGCATACTTGGCCATGGATCCCTGACTGCCGATGATGTAAAGCGACTCGGACGCCATGCGTTTGAGGTCAAGATATCCCTTGTCGGAGCCGTGTTGATCACAGATGACGGTGCGGAATCCCCGCAGGTGTGGGAGAAGGTTGACTCTTACCCATTCCGGTTCGTCCGAGAAGAGCAGAAATGTGACATCTTTTTGCGCCACTTCCTGTATTCTCAGCATGGCCTTCCGGAAATATTCCGCCTCCGGAGGCGCTCCGTAGGCCTCCATGGCTTTAGAGAGATCTCCCCGGCGGATATGTACGGCGCAGTTGGCAGACACATCGGTCTTATCATCCGCCGGCCAAGGTGAGAAAGTGGAGTGGAAGAATCGGGAATAGATCTCTTCCGGATCATGGAAATAGCAATAGAGCCATGCCGGTCCTTCGAGTCGCAGCCATGCCAACGGGTCGGCTTCGCTGTCGAAATAGTCGTAGAATTTTGGATAGGTCCATTCAAACGCCTTGCAGAGCAGTCGTGGCGCTTTCCTCTGTTTCAGATTGGGAAAGAGTGTGAAGATGTCGAGGTTGCGTTCGAATCTGCCGTCGCAGTCTTTACCGACGAGGCGAAACCAGGAATAGTCATAGAGTACGGGAATCCCTTTATGTCTAAGCATCTCTCCGACGAGATAGAAGTGCATCTGCGAGCAAATGCCTCCGTCAGGCCGTATGATTACAGCGCGTGGCAACAGATGCAGCCGCATGGCACTGCGGGTGAGGATTCTTACCCCTTGCTTTACGACTCTCTTGATCCATGAATCCTTAATTTCCATATCGGTATTCAGACAGCTCATATTCACCTTGCGAAGATACAAAATAATTTTGTGAAAATAAAAGGAGCTACACATTTCCC
>CAYSJG010000310.1:0-1625 GCA_964431295.1 uncultured Sangeribacter sp.
AGAGCGGCTTTGCCGCCGTTGCTGATGATGCTGCGGCCGTCGATGCTGTACACGTTGTAAACATCGCTGTCGGCGCCTACATTGGCCACACCGGTATTCTTGCTGTCATAGTGGAATACGTATGAAGCCTCACCAAGAGCGGTTGTGCCCAGGAAGAAGTCCTTCTCAGGTATTACGACTTTGTAGAAGCCGTCCTTCTGATACATCTCTTTGGAATACCCCCAGACTTCATCTGAATTGAAGGTAATTGCGAGAGTCTTGGGATATGTAGCCTCCTCCTCAAGAGGAGCGATCGTGTTGTCCGTCAGAGTGACAAATTCAGTATTACCGGGAGCGACAGAGCAGAGGAAACCGAAATCATCTTCCGCACCAGACTCGCAGTAATATATCTCTATCCAGTTGGGATATTGATCACTTGTAAGCACAACATCGGCATTGTTTACGCCAAACTCATAGTATCCCATACCACCCTCGGGGAAGGCTTCACTCTTTGTGTTGACGGGACTGCACTCATTTGCGGAAGGGAAGAGAAGCGTCAGATAGTTAGAGAGCGGCTCTTTCTCGGCGGGCTTGAAACCTGTCACATTAAACTTCACCACAATTTCGTCGCTGTTGCCCTCGTCATTATAGGGATCAACATCCGCACGGTTGAGAGCGAAGGAATCTTTGCCTATTGTTAAGGTATACTCACCGGCGGACCATACAGTTTCATCATTTCCGATTTCGAATGTAATCACACCACTTTCTGAAACAGAAGGATACAGCCAGAAAAACATATCATCCGAAGGACAAGCGAGATCATATTTGGCGGTACCCATAGGTGTAATCAGTTCACCACTGGTAATCTCAGGATAGGTGATCGTGATTGTAGAAAGCTTTTCCACAGGAAGCTGCGGATCGGGAGAGATCACATAAGCGTAATCAGACTTCAGCGGCTCGGGAGCCACGAATTCACCGCCAAACTCATAAGCAGGGAGTTTTGTTTCGCCTGCCAACAGGAAACCCTCGTCGACAGTCACTTTCCATTTGCCGCTTTCACCGATAAACACTCCCATTTCGTTGAAGTTCAGAGAGAAACCTCCCATTACACCGAAGTCAGGAAATCCGGGATCGATACCGACCATTGAAAGCCCATCCACCTCTGTGGTGACATCCATCGTCGCCTTAAGTTCGTCATTGAAATAATAACGTACTTTGGGAGTTGCTTCCTTTGTCACTGACACAGATGCGTCAGTAAAAACGAAGAAGAAATTGTTGTTGGCAACTTTTTTGGTGTCATTACCCTCCTCATTCATGGCACGATTGTCAATAAGAGTAGCGGCCTCCTCAAAAGTCGTAATCTCTGCGAAGCCGAAGGAAGTACCTACGAGCAGCGCCAGAGTCAAGGTTGTTAAAGTTTTTTTCATGAGATATACTGTTAAGTGGTACACTTGATATGCGAATTTAATCATTTTTTCATTACAGACACCAATTATTTCAAAAAAATTCACTAACTTTGCAGAGCAAAAGAGAATTTTCAGACACACGGCAGCCGTCACAGACAGCGCACTCAGAAGATTCCGCGCAAGCGCAAGCCGCAATAGCTCAGTCGGTAGAGCATTTCATTCGTAACGAAAAGGTCGTGG
>CAYSJG010000311.1:0-1616 GCA_964431295.1 uncultured Sangeribacter sp.
GGTGCGGAGTGCGCCCTTTTTAGCGTCGGTGACTGCGACGATGAGCTTCTTGGCCATATCGGCGCCGGCCTGCTTGATGAGCATATCCTTGAGTATACGGAATGCGATGGCGGGCTCGGTGGTTGTGCCGCTCTTGGAGATGACGATGATGCCGAATCGTTTGCCCTTGAGGAGGTTCTGGAGCTCAGCGATGTAGTCTTCGCCGATGTTTTGTCCTGCGAAGAGTACTTTGGGCTCATTGGGCTTGGGTGCGTAATAGTCAGCGAAGCTGTCGGAGAGAGCGGCGATGACAGCTTTGGCTCCGAGGTATGAACCTCCGATGCCGATGCATACTACATAGTCGCAGTTTTCACGGAGACGTGCTGCGGTGTCATTGATGCGTTTTACGAGTTCGGCCGAAGTCTCGGAGGGGAGCTTGACCCAGCCCAGGAAGTCATTGCCGGCGCCGGTACCTTCGTTGACAGTAGTCACTGCGGCAGTGGCCTCGGCGTCAAGAGCGTTGTATTCTTTTTCAGCGAAATAGACGGCGTCCTGAATGTTAAGATTGATAGTTTTCATATTTCGGGTTATTGAATATGTATATAGATATAATCAGCTTAGAGATAGAAATGTTTAGCGGTCAACTTTTTTTAGCAAAGTCGCCGGTAGCGCGCTCTACATCTCAGGTGAATGCGTCATCGATGCGATGGAATGCCTTGCGTGCTCCGACCCCTTCGTAGAGTATGGAGTATACGCAGTCAAGTATCGGCATGGATGCTCCGACTCTTTGTGAGTTGATTTCGTAGATGCATTTGGTGCCGTAATATCCTTCTGCGACCATAGCCATCTCCATCTGTGCGGCTTTCACGCTGTATCCTTTGCCTATCATAGATCCGAAGTTATGATTGCGGGAGAATTTGCTGTAAGCGGTGACAAGGAGGTCTCCGAGATATGCTGAGCGGCAGATATCTCTCTGCATGGGTGAGATGGCGTCGATAAAGGCCCTCATTTCTCTGATGGCGTTGCAGACGAGCATAGCCATAAAGTTGTCACCGGCTTTCATGCCGGAGACTATACCTCCGGCGATGGCGTATACATTTTTAAGTACAGCTCCGTATTCAATGCCGGCGACATCGGATGAGATGATAGTTTTCATTTTTGCTCCGGCAAGAAGTCTGGTGAAGTCGTGGCTTTTATCCGTGTCGTGGCATCCGATGGTGAGATAGCTAAGACGTTCGAGCGCGACTTCTTCGGCATGACAGGGTCCTCCGATGACCATAAGATTTTCATCGGCGCATCCGAATTTGGAGGCGAAATATTCAGTGACGATCATGTTGACATCGGGGACGATGCCTTTTACGGCCGAGACGATGCGTTTCGGTGCGACATCGACAGTGATTTTATCAGCCTCGTCCTTGAAATATGGTGAAGGGACAGCTACGACGAGTGTGTCAGCGGCCTCAACAGCTTTATTGATGTCGGCGGTGAAGTCAATGCGTGCGGTGTCAAACTGCACGTCGGAGAGATATACAGGGTTATGCCGGTATCTGATGAAGTCATCGATACGGTCCTGACGGTGCATATACCAATGTATGCGGTCGCAGTTGTTGAGGAGCAGCTTGGCCAGCGCTGTGGCC
>CAYSJG010000312.1:0-1591 GCA_964431295.1 uncultured Sangeribacter sp.
TCTCTACTCTACAGGTATTATATATTAGGAGAGTTCCGACATCAGTATAAGGAAATCTCCTCCATATCGCACGTCAGCTTCAATAGGAAGCTGACGACCGTACAGACAATATATCAGATTCTTCTACGACTCATGACCGCACGGTCATGCAGGTATGGGCAACATGCCCTCTTAAGGTAAAAAAAGAAACTATGTCAAACGTATTTTTCTCGACTCTGAAGACGCTGAAGAATTATGCCGGCAGCGGCAACGTTTTGCTGGTGGCCACAGCTCTGGCTCTTGCCGTGGTCAACATACCTTTTCTTCACGATTTTTACAACGGACTCTGGACCCATGAGATCGCCCTTCAGGTGGGCAGTTTCAATCTCTTCTCACACAGCGGAGAGCCCATGTCGGTGATGGACTTCATCAACGATGCTCTCATGGCCATATTCTTTCTCTCTGTAGGACTGGAAATCAAACGCGAGATACTGGTAGGAGAGCTATCATCCTTCCGCCAGGCGCTCCTCCCTATTGTCGCAGCTATCGGCGGCATGGGCGTGCCGGTGCTTATCTTCTTTCTCATAGGCCGCGGCAGCGACTTCATACAAGGCGCTGCCATCCCCATGGCCACAGATATCGCTTTCTCGCTCGGTGTCCTCGCCATGCTCGGATCGAGAGTGCCCGTATCGCTGAAAATCTTCCTGACCACCCTCGCCGTGGTAGACGATATCGGCGGCATCATCGTCATCGCGATATTCTACTCCACACATATCAACTACTGGATGCTCCTTGCTGCCGCTGTAATCTTTCTGCTTATATTCCTCGGCGGCAGACTGGGTATACAGACTAAAATGTTTTATCTCGGACTGGGCACCGCCGTATGGTTTCTATTCCTCAACGCCGGCATACATCCTACTATCGCCGGAGTAATAGTGGCTTTCTGCATACCGGCCCGACCGGTATACAATCCGCGGTCATACATCAAGACCATCAGAAAGAATATCGGATATTTCGCTCACGAGGATGACGAGAAACTCATATCACGCACCATATTGCGCAAGGATCAGCTCGACTGGCTCAAGGAGATAGAATCGGCATCCGACAAGGTCATCTCCCCTCTGCAGGACCTCGAGGACACTCTGCATCCGCTGGTCAACTACCTCATCGTGCCGCTCTTCGCCTTCGCCAACGCCGGCATATACTTCGGCGACATGGAGTGGTCATCGCTTGTCTCCGGCGTCAGTCTGGCTATTATATGCGGACTGGTCATCGGTAAATTCCTCGGCATATTCCTGCTGTCATGGATATGCGTCAAACTGAAGTGGGCCCCCATGCCGGAGGGATGCAATTGGGCTCAGATGGCCTCCATATCGGTGCTCGGCGGCATAGGATTCACTGTATCGCTCTTTATCGCCAATCTCAGTTTTGGCACGGGCGATCCCTATCTGTCACAGATACTGAATGACGCAAAACTCGGCATCCTCTGCGGCTCACTGCTCGCCGGAGTACTCGGATGGCTGCTGCTGCATATCACGCTGCCGCGCTCTGTGCCGGCGCATACCGCAGATACCGACAAATAATTATATCTCGCCAAATATAATATCTGCCC
>CAYSJG010000313.1:0-1573 GCA_964431295.1 uncultured Sangeribacter sp.
CTTCATTGCGACAAACCGCCTTCGGGCAACTTGCTCAAGCATCGCTTCGCTCGCTGTCGCTCTTGCTCTCGCTTGCTTGCTCTTGCTCTCGCTTGCTTGCTCTTGCTTTCGCTTGCTTGCTCTTGCTCTCGCTCTTGCTTCGCTTGCTCTTGCTTCGCTTGCTTTTGCTTCGCTTGCTTTTGCTCTGCTTGCTTTTGCTCCGCTACATCGCTTCTCTGCTGTCGCTACGCTCCTGTCGCTTGGCTGCTGGGGGATTGATTTTTGCGGTAATCTTTTTTGCGATATTATTGGCTATGTCGTTTATTATTATTAATTTTGCAAGCCGATTATATCCATTGACACAGTCTTTGCCGTGTCTTCTGTCTTCCCAGGCCTTTGAAGGTGGAAGATAATTGGCTGACTGAGTAGTATTTGAATAGTAATAACAACATAGAAAGTGGATACTTTATCTTACAAGACTCTCTCCGCCACTCCGGAGAATATCGAGAAGAAGTGGGTGGTGGTAGATGCAACCGACCAGGTGCTCGGTCGTCTCTGCTCAAAGATCGCCATGGTGCTCCGTGGTAAAAATAAGGCTGACTTCACTCCTTTTATGGATTGCGGCGACAATGTGATCGTTATCAATGCCGAGAAGGTGAAAATGACAGGTGACAAGATGAATAAGCACGAATATCTGCGCTATACCGGCTATCCCGGTGGTCAGCGTGCCTTCAATCCGGCAAGCCTTATGGCCAAGTCTCTCAAGAAGTCTGCCAAGGCCGGTCGTCATCCTCTCTTCATCAAAGTGGTAAAGGGTATGCTTCCCAAGACAAAACTGGGTGCTGCTCAGCTTCGTAATCTGTATGTGTACAATGGTCCGGAGCATCCCCACGACAATGTTAACGCAACAGTCATCGATATCAATAAAGTGAAATAAGGAAGATGGAAAAAGTAAATGCAATCGGCCGCCGCAAGGCCGCTGTGGCCCGTGTATACCTCTCAGAGGGCAATGGCCAGATCACTGTCAACAAGCGCTCGCTTGATTCATACTTCCCTTCGTCGATACTGCAGTATGTGGTAAAGCAGCCTCTGACGACTCTCGACTGCGAGGCTAAATACGACATCGTGGCCCATCTGGACGGCGGTGGCTTCAAGGGTCAGGCAGAGGCTCTCCGTCTGGCTATCTCCCGTGCTCTTGTGAAGCTGGATCCGGAGTGCAAGCCTGCTCTTCGTGCAGAGGGCTTCATGACTCGCGACGCACGCGTGGTAGAGCGTAAGAAACCCGGTCAGCCCAAGGCCCGCAAGCGCTTCCAGTTCTCCAAGCGTTAATATCGCATTTTTATCAGAATATTCTATAACAGGTTTAGCATCTAAATCCGGGGGACGCCCGAGGTCGCTTTATTTCGACGGGCCTATGGCCGCGGCGTAGGAGCGGGGGGCTTACCACCGGGTTGGGCAACAACCATAAAGAACGTAAACCAAATATATCAAATGGCAACACCTACATTTGAACAGCTGCTCGAGGCTGGCTGCCACTTCGGCCACCTCAAGCGCAAATGGAATCCCGCTATGGCTCCCTATATCTTCATGGAGC
>CAYSJG010000314.1:0-1568 GCA_964431295.1 uncultured Sangeribacter sp.
TCTGTATCTCAAGAAGTTGGACTCACTCGTTTACGGTTTAGCGGACAGTAATAAAAAAAATTAGAAAGAAATTTGTGGGAGCCACAAAATATTCGTAAATTCCCATCTGCATATCGCTGCGGAGTCCGATATGGGCGAAGCGGCGGGTGCAACAGACATATAAAAAGCGTTTATCGCGCTTGTTCTTGGCCTACTGAAATCTGGCAGTTTCAAATCCAAGTCAAGGATACGGCAACGATAGGCGCCTTTCGGGTATGATAACTATCGGCACCGGTGTATGCGCGAGCGTACGCCATGCTGTCATATCATACGGCGTGAGGCTTCGCGTTGCTCGTTCCACTTGGATGGGCACAAGCCAGGGCCTCAGTAGGCGGAACGAGCATCAGGTATGGTTCTCACGCTTTTTTCGTATAAACCAATCTAATGCCAATGTGTGAGCCCGGCGGCAATTTACAGACAGATGGCTTGTATTATACCAAACGTTGACCCCGGGCCTGTCGACTATGCCTCGATAACGAGTGTTGCGATAGCACTGGATGTCACTCAATCAGTAAAAGAATATCTTGCCAAACAGCCGGGCTGCTATCTTTCGCAGGCTCTCATCATGTCGTTCGTACAAAGATCGTGGCGACTGAGCGAACGACATGCCGCCGATGCAGAGCTTATTTTCGCATGCTGCAAAACTTCCGACAAGCGCCGTCAGGTAATCGGAGTCTTTGAGTTCAGTCGCGCTGATATCGGCGAGAAATTCTTCAAATCGCAAAACTCGGGCGAAAACAATAGATTCATGTTTCTTGCCCGTCCGGTCGATGATGCAACCTGGAACAAATTCACAGGTCGCTTCCTTGAACCAGCGTCACAAGGCCAGGCTAATCCTGTAAGATACTACGAATAGCAAATCTCATAAATAACAAATTAAAACAGCAATGAAAAAATTTTTACTTTTCATGCTCGGTGTGCTGATAGCGCTGCCGGGCATAGCCCGCGACTTCAAATACGAGTACGAGGGGCAGACTCTGACCTACACCGTCATCGACGAGGAGGCCAAGACCTGCGAGACGAAGGCAGGCTACTCTTATGATTTCAGAATATTCTACCCTGGCAATGACGTTTCAGGGGATTTGATGATTCCATCTGTTGCTAAGGATGGAGATGTAGAATATACAGTTACCGAAATCGGCGCGAATGCCTTTTGCAACTGCAGCGGCCTAACTTCGGTGTTTATTCCCAACTCCGTCACATCAATAGGCAAAGACGCCTTTGACGGCTGCGATAATTTGAATAAATTGGCATATCCTTCCGGATTATCCAGTCAATACCTCTTTGTGAGTGCGGGTGACATTCAATATCCAAGAGAAGAAGCTATAATTGAAGACGGCATTGTTTACGGACCTGAGAAGAATGCTATTTACTTTGTGCCGGTTTCCCTAAAAGGAGAATATGTTATACCCAACTCCGTCACCTCAATCGGCAATAGAGCATTCGAACTCTGCTCCGGTCTGACCTCGGTGACCATCCCCAATTCCGTTACTATAATAGGCGATTTCGCCTTCTACGACTGCTCCGGC
>CAYSJG010000315.1:0-1562 GCA_964431295.1 uncultured Sangeribacter sp.
TAGTCAGCCCTTAAAAACGGATATTAATTGTTGATATTCAATAAAATAAACATAAAAATATTTGCGTATGTCTGCAATATTTTGTAACTTTAAGGCATAAAACCTTGCAGATTGACGATATGATATCCCGTTCCGAAGCCTATCAGGCACCCTCACTTTTCAGCGGTCTGGCCGAGATGCTTGATCCGTCCCATCCATTGTTCAGACTCGCAAACAGTGTCAACTGGCGGATATTCGACGATGCCTTCGAACCTCTGTTTTGTAAAGACAATGGAAGGCCAGCCAAACCGATTCGCCTGATGGTGGGGTTGCTCATATTGAAGCATGTCAGGAATCTGTCTGACGAGAGCATAGTGGAGCAATGGCGTGAGAATGCGTATTATCAGTACTTCTGCGGAATGACGCAGTTTTCGGCACAGCCCCCATGCGAGGCAAGTGAACTTGTACATTTTCGCCACCGCATCGGCGAGGAAGGCATCGAGCTGATCCTCAAGGAAAGCATAAGGGTCAATGACGAGGACGAGAATCACCACAGAGGCCGAGGCCGACGGCCACAGCAGGAGACGACCGCTTTTATCGACTCCACGGTGCAGGAGAAGAACATCACCTTTCCCACCGACGCCAAGCTGCTCGTGAAGATTGTGGACTGGTGTCAGAAAGTGTCTCGGGCCGAGGGGCTGGTTTTGCGTCAGACCTACCGCAAGGAGATGAAGGAACTCAAGCGGGTCATGCGGTTCCGCGGCAGGGCAAAGAGTAAAAAAGCCGTGGCACGGGCAGACCGCAGGCTGCGAACCATCGCCGGACGGCTGTGCCGCGAGCTTGACCGCCTGCTTGATGCCGACAGCCCATGGCGGGAAAGGTTGAAGATATCACTGATGTTCATCAATGGCGAAAAACTGGACGGCCACAAGATTTATTCGCTTCATGAGCCTGATGTAGTCTGCATGGCCAAAGGGAAAGACCGGGTCAAATATGAGTTCGGCAACAAAGTGTCGATCATACGGACATGGAGCGGTCTTATCATCGGCGCGAAATCTTTCCGCAACGAATATGACGGACACACCATAGATCCGGCTCTGGAGCAGGTCGGCCGGCTATATCCGCATCCCATAAAAATTCTGGCCGGAGACCGCGGCTATCGAGGAAAGAAGCAATCAGGGCGCACCATGATAGAGATTCCCGGCACGCCCAAGGCCACAGACAGTCCATATCAGAAGCGCAAGAAACATCGACGTTTCTGTAAACGTGCCGGAATAGAACCGGTAATCGGGCATCTCAAATCAGACAACCGTCTGGGACGCAACTTCTACAAGGGTCTCTTCGGAGACTCCATAAACGTCATGCTTGCCGCCGCCGCATTCAACTTCAGAAGAGCCATGAGGGCTCTTTTTGTGACCATTTTTACAACGTTCCGACTATTGTCGGAGGCAATAACAGCCCTCCACGCGATGTCTTATGCAAAATATCGCCAGTCGTTGGCTTTTGCGAGCGCAAGGGCACAAAGCCCTGGAACAGTCGTCAATCAGGAAGTCTGCCCAATGCTTCTTTTTAAGGGCTGACTA
>CAYSJG010000316.1:0-1541 GCA_964431295.1 uncultured Sangeribacter sp.
CTACGGAATAGCCGGGAGAGAACACCAACTCTCCCTGATAACTCTTGTCGAGGCCGGCTATGATCTTGAGCAGTGTAGACTTGCCGCTGCCGTTCAGACCGATGATGCCGATCTTGGCGCCGTAGAAAAATGAGAGATAGATATTCTTAAGAATCTGTCGCTGCGGGGGAATCACCTTGCTGACTCCCACCATCGAGAAAATCACTTTCTTGTCGTCGGCCATATTCGGATATTATTTGGTACGGTATTCGCAGCGGACCTTCCCCTGTGCGATATTATTGAGTTTCTTGCGTATCAACTGTTTTCTTATCGGAGAAATATGGTCAGTAAACACTTCTCCGCAGAGATGGTCAAACTCATGCTGTATGATTCTCGAAGCAAAACCCTTGAACTCCTTCTCATGCGGCTTGAAGTCCTCGTCATACCAGGAGAGGCGCACATGCTCGTATCTCCTGACATTCTCACTGACTCCCGGTATGGAGAGACAGCCCTCCGGACGGCTGACGGGGTCAGCGTCCTCAATCACCTCCAGATCGGGATTGATGAGCGTGAGCTTGAGATCCTTACATTCCGGAAAATCATCGGCGAGCGGGGATCCGTCGATTACAATCACGCTAATAGGCAATCCTATCTGCGGAGCGGCGAGTCCTATCCCGTCGCTGTGGTACATAGTCTCAAACATGTCGGCCAGAAGCTGCTTGAGCTGCGGATAATCGGGGGTGATGTCTTCGCATTCCTCCCTCAACACCGGCTGGCCGAGAAGATATACTGGTAAAATCATATATGCTGGATTTATCTTTTAAAAGTCTTGAAAACGGAATCAGTGACGGCGAGCATTGAGCCAGTCGGTGAGGATGAGTACCGCGGCCGTCTTGTCCGCGAGCTCCTTGCACTGCCTGTCGCTCTTCTTGACGCCGGCGGCTATCATCTCGCGATGGGCGATGGTGGAAGTGAATCTCTCGTCAAAGCGTTCCACCTTCATGGCGGGCATCACCTTGGCGAGGCGGCGCAGAAACGGCTCGATATATCTCGAGCTCTCCGATGGCTCTCCCCTCATTGTAGTGGGGAGTCCTACTACAATAACGTCCACCGGCTCGCGGGCGCAATAATCGGTGAGAAAGTCGACAAGGTCGCAGGCGCGCACCGTAGGAAGCCCGTTGGCGGCTATCTGCAACACATCTGTCACGGCGATGCCGCAACGTTTTCTACCATAATCTATGGCGAGCACTCGTCCCATATCTGCAAAATTACAAAAAAAGGCCCGGATAGCCAAGCTTCCGGACCTTTATACGGTGATTTTATCGCAGACTCAGAGAGTTACTTCTTACCGAAATAACGTTTGTAGAGACCGGCGAAGCCCTGACCGTGACGAGCCTCGTCCTTAGCCATCTCGTGTACTGTGTCGTGGATGGCGTCAAGGTTCTGCTCCTTGGCGTTGCGGGCGATACGCATCTTGTCAGCGTTGGCACCTGCCTCTGCGTGCATGCGCTTCTCGAGGTTGGTCTTGGTGTCCCATACCATATCGCCGAGAAGCTCGGCAA
>CAYSJG010000317.1:0-1525 GCA_964431295.1 uncultured Sangeribacter sp.
CTTATCCTTGACTTAAAACCGCGCTCCGCCGGTCTGAAATTCGGGAGTACTATAAGTTTCCTCTGAATCTGTTCAAACATTTTGCCGGCCCGGCAGTATAATACTTTCAATTGCGGATTTTGCCGGCACACTTCATCATACGTTTGTGCAAGCAAATGCGTCTTTCCCACACCCGGCACACCATAGACAATCATGTCATTCCCACATTCGATGATATGATTGCGTATTTTCTGAAGGTCTTCAGAGTCGAGATGCACACCGTCGAGAATTTTTCCGATTATATCCCGTAGCGGCACAATCATCCCTTCTTGCCCCAGAATCCATTCATATCGTCCGTCCGGTGTGAAATCTCTGTCCGGTGTAAAATCTCCCCCGTCATGCTGAAGATAATTGTATTGTATCGCGATGCCTTTGGCAAAGTCCACATCCCACACCGCAAAGCCATTTTTGTATTTACCTTCAGCATACGCATCCCATCTGATAACTCCCGGCGCGGTAGTACAAATCATCTCCCCCTTAGGATTCTGATGCCTGTCTGCTCCCCCGGTATGAGTATGTCCGAAGAAGCATAAATCATAGTTTTTTCTGAGAATATTGTCAAGACTGTTGCGTTCCGCCTGCCCAAGCATTGAGAAATGATGATGCGTCAGAGCCAGCTTTGCCATAGTGCCGTGATTGCGAAAAAAAGAGATGGCCTCCGTAATCTGCGAAGCCCCGATATACGTATTGTTCTCATCCCCTTTTATATCAGACTCCACATACTGATATTCCGGAGTTGTCCCTGCGGTCTGAGGCCTACTGAATAGATTTTTTATCTTTTTGCAAAGAGACATCCCCGGTTGTGGCATCTCTTGCCGGATAGTTTTCTTGCCGCATCTCCAAGCCGAATTAAGGCAAGATATACCCACCTTTCTGCCGTCTGCCTCAATGATGAAATGGTCGGCAAGCCGGACACTTGTATAATGTTGTTGCGAGACCTCCTGCAGCCACTCCTTTCTGAAATGTTCGTCATAATCATGGAGTCTCTCGCCAAACCCCGGATTACCTCTACTTATCAGATATTGATTGATATCTTGGGACGAATTCAAACTATGTTCCAGATCATAGTCATTCTGCCGAACCGTCAGATTGCGGTTGACCTCATGATTTCCCGGACAGACGTAGAAAGAGCTCTCCGGAATATTCAGCTCCGAGCAAATCCTGCGTATGACAATTTCACGGAATGTATTGTAAGCCTCTTGCGGCGAATCAAAAGAAGAGCCGCCCTTGTCCACAAGGTCGCCTGTAAAAAGGATCAAGTCAAACTGTCTCTGTCTGTTGAGAGGTCTGAGACAGTCGAGCATACGATCCACAAGATGAGAAGACTGTTCAATACCATCCTTGGCAAGATGAAAATCGGAAAAATGTAAAATTCTCATAATACTTAAAAATATGAATTAGCGCAAAGAAGTATCCTATAAGATTTCAAAAGTAAACGTCCCAAACTCCGCGACGCATTCCTTTAAGCCCTGATTTGTCAGGGCTT
>CAYSJG010000318.1:0-1515 GCA_964431295.1 uncultured Sangeribacter sp.
CAATCCCAAGGAATACAACGGCTATAAAGCCTACTGGAGCGACGGTGCGCAGATGATCGCGCCCCACGATGTGGAGACCATCGCATACGTCAACGCCATCACCTCCGTGGACCAGATAAAATTCACCCCCGACAAGAGCCTCATACAGATTATCGGCAAGGATGTCGACGAGCCCTACCTGAATGAGATCCACGGTCTGTCGCTGTCGCCCGAGGCCAACAAACGCCACCACGACATGAAGATTGTCTACACCCCTATCCACGGCGTCGGCTCCATGCTGATGTATGACGCGCTGAAGATGTGGGGATTTGACAATATCATCCACGTGCCGGAGCAGGATGTGAAGGACGGAGCTTTTCCGACTGTCCAGTCACCCAACCCTGAAAATCCGGAAGCTATGGCCATGGCCATAGCGAAGGCACGCGAGACCGGTGCGCGCATCGTGCTCGCATCCGATCCGGACGCTGACCGCATAGGTCTGGTGGTACGTGACAAAAACGGCAACTACCAGCTCGTCAACGGCAACCAGATTGTGATGATCTTCCTCTACTATCTTATCACACGCAATGTGGAGCTCGGCAAAATCACCGGCAAGGAATATTGCGTGAAGACGATCGTCACCACAGAGACCATCAAGCGTATCGCAGAGGCCAACAATGTGGTATGCTACGACTGCTACACCGGCTTCAAATGGATTGCCGACGTGATGCGCAATCTCGAGGGGAAGGCCCGCTATCTGGGCGGCGGCGAAGAGTCTTACGGATTTCTCGCGGAGACTTTCTGCCGCGACAAGGACTCTGTCTCCGCAATACCTCTGATGTGTGAGATCGCAGCATGGGCGGCAGACCGCGGTGTGGACCTCTACGAACTGCTTATCGGCATCTACGAGGAGTACGGCTTCTCACGTGAGAGAGGTGTATCAGTGGTACGCCCGGGAAAGAGCGGCGCTGATGAGATCGTGGGCATGATGAAGAATTTCCGCGAAAATCCGCCTAAGGAGATCGCGGGCTCTAAAGTGGCCTTCATCAAGGATTACGCAGACCTCAACTGCACCGATCTGGCCACCGGCAATGTCACCAAGCTGAATTTCCCCACCACCAGCAACGTGCTGCAGTTCTTTACCGAAGCAGGCGACAAGATCTCTATCCGTCCCTCCGGTACAGAGCCTAAGATCAAATTCTACATCGAGGTACGCGAGGATATGCCCTCACGCGACAAATACGAGGAGACTGTAGCCAAAGCCGACCAGCATATCGACCGAGTACTTGCCGACCTCGGCGTCAAGTGATAGTGTATAGCGGAGAGCGGAGAGTTGAGAGTCTCCGCTCTCCGCTATCCCCTCTCCACTCTCGCTCTCCACTGAAAAAATGGGAAAAATAACTTGGAAACCCGGGACCATGGTGTACCCGGCGCCGGCCGCGTTGGTGACCTGCGGCGCCTCACCGGAGGAATGGAATATGCTGACCGTGGCATGGACAGGCACCATCTGTACTGATCCGGCGATGCTATACATCT
>CAYSJG010000319.1:0-1507 GCA_964431295.1 uncultured Sangeribacter sp.
ATATGATTCTCGCCGCTGACCGTGATGAATTCCACCTCGCGTCCGAGAATTTTCAGCGCGTTGTAGAGCTGTATGCTTTCTCCGATGGGCACATTTGTATCTACAGTACCGTGTAGCAGCAGCAGCGGCGTATTTATCTTGTCAGCGTTGAAGAGCGAACTGTTGCGGGTATAGATATCCGGATTGCTCCAGGGGTAAGAGGTGGCGGCGGCCACGGAATTGTAGCTGTAGCCCCAGAATCCCTCTCCCCAGTATGAGGCGACATTGGAGATGCCGGCATGGCTGACAGCTGCGGCGAAGATTTCCGTGCGGCTTATGAGCAGTTGCGTCATGAATCCACCGTAGCTCGCTCCCATGCATCCTATTTTGGAAGCATTGATATATGGATGCTTTTCGCAGAATAGTTTTGTGCCGTAGATTATCTCGTCTGCTGTACGATCGCCCCAGGCGTTGACATGGCGAGCTGAGAATTCCTGTCCGTAGCCGGTGGTGCCGGAGGGATTGAGCACATATACCACATATCCTCTCGAAGCGAGCAGCTCCGGCGAGTAAGGGGAGTGGTTGGTGCGGTTGCTCGGTGCGGTGCCACCGTAGTAGTATACAATCAGCGGATATTTATTCTCCGGGTTGAAGTCCGGGGGGAGCACCTGATAACCCTCTATTACCGATCCGTCCGGCGCGGTGAAATTCCACATCTCGTACTCTCCCCACTTGGTGTCGGCGATTATATCGGCCATGGGGTCGGCTATGATACGGGAAGTGCCGCTTTTTAGATCAAGCAGTCGCGCGCGTCCCATATATGTGTAGCTCATGCCGGTATAAGCCAGCCATCTGCTTTCGCGGTTGCCGATGCTGAAATTGCGTGTATAGTCGATGTCGCGGGTGATCTGGCGTATCTCGCCGTCTGTGGGATTGAGTGAGAATACGTATTTGTCAAATCCCTTTTCAGCGAGGAAATAGATGCGGTTGTCGTGGCCGTTCCATACCGGTGTGCCGCTTATGGAGGGGTCGAACTCTCTTGTGACGGCCTTGACCTTGCGGGAGGGAATGTCAAGGACATATCCCTGGATGTCGAAGTCGTTGGGTATGGGGTGAGGTCCGGCGTTGGCGCCTATGCTGTCTGCAAATGACGGTCCGGCGGTGATGAATATCCGCGAGGCATCGGGGGAATAAGCCGCGCTGCTGATACCCGGCTCTTTGGTGCGCAGAGTGTCTGTGCGCAGTGTCTTGACGTCAAGCTCCACGAGCGAGCTTTCGTAGAAGGGGTATCTGGAAGGGGTCTCCCTTGAGGCGATATAGAGTATTTTGTCTCCTTTGGGGGAGATATCGGCGAGATAAGTGGTGGCTCCGCCTCTTGTCAGCGGGCGTATTGCTCCGTCCGAGAGACGGATCATGTTGAGGTAGTAGCGGTCGGCATTGCCGGGTATGCGGTCATCGGGACTTGTAATGCGGTTCATGACCCCGCTCTTGCGCTCGTCCTTGACCCTCTCCATGTATACGATATAGT